>JAYRHV010000035.1:0-2636 GCA_041907165.1 Candidatus Omnitrophota bacterium
CGGGGCTTGCCAGAATGATTTTCTTATGCAATTTCAGGCCGACATTTTGAATCGACGCATTGTGCGCCCGGCGATGATTGACACGACGGCCAAAGGGGTTGCGCTTTTGGCAGGAGTCAGGGTTGGGTTGTGGAAGGCCAAAAAGGATTTTCAAAAATTGCAAAAAGACAATCACATTTTTACCCCGCATATGTCCTTTGGGCAGATGAAAACACTTTATGCGGGATGGCAGAAGGCCGTCAGGCAGGCGAGGACAAAATGACGCGGGATTTGTGCAAAATTTTTTCTAAGCCCGAATACGATCTTCTTATCGTCGGAGGCGGCATCAATGGCGCGGCCATTGCCAATATCGCCTCCCAGCAGGGTTTGCGTGTCGCGCTTGTAGAAAAACAGGATTTTGCCGGCGGCACGTCGAGCCGTTCGACAAAACTGGTGCACGGCGGATTGAGGTATTTGGAAAATTTTGAATTTGATCTTGTCGCCGAATCTTTGGCCGAGCGGTTTATCCAGTGGAAAAATATTCCGTATCTGGTCAAACCTTTGCGTTTTATCATTCCTGTTTATCGCGGCGACCGCCGGCCTTTGTGGATGATGAAACTCGGCGTTTTTTTATACGATCTTTTAAGCGGCAAATATGTTGTCGAGAAACACAAGAGTTTGACCCAAGAAGAAGCGCTTTTGGCTATCCCCGGCCTTAAGCGCGAAGGGTTAATAGGGGCCGTCGCCTACAGCGATTGCCGCATGGACGATGCGCGAGTGTGTTTGGAAAATATTTTAAATGCCAAAAGCCACGCGGCCGATGTCGCGAATTATGTCGCTCTCGAATCTTTTTTTAAAGTCGGCACGCAAATAACCGCTGGAGCCAATGTCCGCGATGTTTTGACAGGTCAGAGTTTGACGATCAAAGCGCACAGGATCGTTTGCGCAGGTGGTCCATGGACCAATGAGCTTTTGCGTCTGGATACGCCGCAGGCCGGTGAGCGTATCCGTCTGACGAAGGGCGTGCATTTGGTTTATAAGGACAAAATTTCGGATACCGCGCTGTTGCTTCAAGCGGGTAAAGACAACCGCGTTTTTTTTGTCATCCCTTTTGAAGAGCATTCGCTGATCGGCACGACGGACACGGACTATACGGGCTTGGCGGACGATGTTGAAAGTGAGCGCGATGATATCGATTATCTTCTCTCAGAGGCGTCTAAGTTTTTGCCGGATTTAAAGTTAAGCCGCGAAAAAATCGTTACCACGTTTGCGGGACTTCGGCCTTTGGTTTTTGCCGCCGGTGAGCCGTCAAAAATTTCGCGCCAACATGTCATTGAGGAAAATAAAAGTGGTGTCATTTATGTGATGGGCGGCAAGTACACGACGTATCGGGCCATTGCACAGCAGTGTGTCGAAAAAGTTTTGGGCGGGAAAAAATTGGATTTAGGGATGAATTATCCGCTTTACGGCGGCGGGACGTTTGTCGCTGACGGGCAAAAGATCGCCCAAGACTATGGAATTTCTCTCCAAACCGTTGCGTATCTTTTGTCAAAGTACGGTTCTAAGCATACAGAGCTGTTAAAACTTATTGACCGCGACCACTCTTTGGCCGGTCTTTTGTGCGATTGCTCGCCGGCGATTAAGGCTCAGGTCGTTTATAGTATAGAAAGCGAAATGGCGCAAACGGCAGATGATATTATCTGGCGGCGTTTAGGGATAGGCTATCGGTATTGCTCAAGCAAAAATTGCCGCAAAATTATCGAAGAATTTTGCGGAAAATAAATCAAGGACACAGAAATGGATGATGAAAATAAGTTCTTAGACAAAATGATCGAAGTTGCACTTTTAGGCGGCAAGATGTCGTTGAAAATCATGGACAACAGCAAGCCGACATTAAAGCCCGACCAATCCGTGTTGACCAAAGCGGACACGGCAATTTCCAAAATGGTGCGCAAAAGTTTAGGTGGTTACTTAAAAACCAAAGAACATATTTTAATTGATGAGGAAGACAAGCAAAGCGGCCGTTATTTTGACCAAGCGGCGCTTGATCGAATTCCCTATATTTGGGTCATAGACCCGATTGACGGCACGCGCAGTTTTGCTAACCGTATGCCGTTTTATGGGGTTTCTTTGGGGCTTTTGAAAGATTGCAAGCCGTATCTGGGCGTGATTTATTTTCCGGCGCTCGATGAACTTTTTTATAGCAACGGCAAACAAGCGTATTTTGTTAAGGCGGCCACGTCGTCTAAGCCAAAGAAAATTTTAATTAAGAGGGTTGATCAGACGATCAGCGCTCAGTCGGTGTTTTTTGGCAGCGACGGGTTTTTTAAGACATTTAACTGGGACTTTTCGCTCTGCCAGATGATGACCCCTTCCTGCGCGGTTTTGGATTTGTGTTTTCCGGCCTTAGGCCGCGGGGCCGGGGCATTTTTTAATGCGCATATTTGGGATTTTGCCGGGGCGTGGCCGATTTTTCAGTCGGCAGGTTTGTATCTGTACAGTTTGAAAACTGGCGAAACGATAGACCGGCTGGACACGTCTTTATTTCAGGGCAAGGGCGACAAAACCTGGCGTTTGCGAGACTATTATATTTTGTCTTCCAAACGGAACTTCCCGATAATTCGTCGGGCGATTTTTAATCGAGGGGCATAACAATA
>JAYRHV010000036.1:0-6895 GCA_041907165.1 Candidatus Omnitrophota bacterium
CAGTGCCAAGTCTTGTATGCCTGAAACTTGTGAAAGATCTTTGATCAATTTTCCCAAATCTGGACGCAAAAGCGGTTCTCCGCCGGTTAAACGGATTTTGCTGACTCCAAGGAAAGTAAAAAGTTTGGTCAGTCTTACGATTTCACCAAAGGTCAGCCAATTTTTTTTATCGATAAACGAATAGTGCTCGCCAAAATTTTCTTCAGGCATGCAATACGTGCAGCGAAAGTTGCAACGGTCAATGACCGAGATGCGCAAATCATGCATAGGCCGATTAAAAACGTCATAGATCAGATGCGACGGTTTTTGATCGGTATCGGAAGCTGGAACTTTATGATGCATGTTATTCGGTGGAGACAGATTTTGTTTTTTCTAAAGCACCTTGGAGTGTGTGCCAACAGAGACTGGCACACTTAACGCGTGAGGGATACTGCCAAATTCCGGAAAAAATGGAAAGTTTGCCTAAATGGTGCGGGGAAGTTTCAGGTTTTAAATTTCCCAATATAAGCTCGTGAAACTCGTTAAAAAGGTTTTTGGCCTCGGTAAGCGTCTTGCCTTTAACCGCCACGCTCATCATCGAAGCAGACGCCCGCGAGATAGCACACCCGTCGCCGTCAAAGGAAATATCGTCGATAATATCTTTATCATTGACATGCACGTAAATATGCAGATGATCACCGCATAAAGGATTATAGCCTTGTGCATCGTGTGTTGGGTTTTTTAGTACACCAAAATTTTTTGGCTTATGATGATGCGCTAGGATTACTTGCTGATAAAGTTCTGCGCGATTATTTTCGTTCATAGATTTTTAGAAAAGATTTTTTGGGCTTTAACAATAGCCTTAACCAAAGCATCAATATCATCGGTGGTGTTATAAAACGAAAGTGACGCCCGGGCGGTCGCTGGGACGCCAAAATGTTTCATGACAGGCTGTGTGCAATGATGACCTGTGCGAATGGCTATCGCCTGTTCATCAACTAAGGTCCCCAGATCATGCGCATGAATATTTTTGATGACAAAAGAAAGGATCGCAGCTTTATTCTTGGCTGTGCCGATGAGTTTTAACCCCGGTATTTTGCTTAAGGCTTTAGTGCCGTAAGCTAAAAGTTTTTCTTCGTATCGGGCAATATTTTCCAAGCCGATAGCGTTTATATAATCAATGGCCGCACCTAAACCAATAGCGCCGGCGATATGCGGCGTGCCCGCTTCAAATTTGTACGGTAAAACATTATAGGTCGTTTTTTCAAAAGTGACGGACAAAATCATATCTCCCCCGGCTTGATACGGCGGCATTTGATTAAGAAGTTCTGCTTTGCCGTAAAGAACGCCTACGCCTGTGGGTCCAAAAAGCTTATGGCCAGAGAAAGCTAAAAAGTCGCAGTTAAGGCTTTGGACATCAATGCTTTTATGGCTGACTGTTTGTGCCGCATCAACAAGAACAGGGATATTGCGCTTATGGGCGATTTTAATTATTTCTGCAACGGGATTGATGGTCCCCAGAGAATTGGAAATATATACCAGAGATACGAATTTTGTTTTGGGGCTTAGAAGTTTTTCAAAATCACCGACCGAATAAGCGCCTGTCTGATCTATGGGAATAATTTTTAAAACCGTTTTTTTCTCTTGGCACAAGATTTGCCACGGCACGATATTGCTGTGATGTTCCATTTCGCTGATAATAATTTCATCGCCTTCATTGAGGAAAGCTCTGCCGTAACTTTGGGCTACAAGATTAATCGATTCCGTCGTGCCTTTGGTAAAGATAATCTCAGAAGGTTTTGCGGCATTAAGAAAACGGGAGACTTTTTCCCGGGATTTTTCAAATTCCAAAGTCGCCTTTTCGCTTAAATAATGCACGCCCCGATGCACATTGGATGTTTCGTACTTGTAATGTTGCTCGATGCGATCGATGACACACTGTGGCTTTAGGGTTGTTGCCGCATTGTCCAGATAAACCAATGGCTTACCATAAACTTTGATTGAAAGGTTTGGAAAGTCTTTGCGGATTTTGTTTATATCGAAAGTTTTGGCCATAGCATTTATTCAAGTGCTGCAAACGTCGGTTCAAGAAGAACGTTTAATTTTTCAACGATCGCGGGGTTTGGGATCTTATTTAAGATGTCCTGCACAAACCCGTGCGCTAAAAGTTTGACCGCATCTTTTTTGGAAATACAGCGGGTTTGAAGATAAAAAATTTCTTCCTCGTTAAGCTGACCGATGGTAGCGCCATGAGTACATTTGACATCGTCGGCAAAGATTTCCAATTGCGGCTTGGTATTGACACGGCAATCGAAGCCTAAGATCAGGTTTTTGTTAAGTTGATAGGAATTGGTTTTTTGCGCGGCTTGTCTTACGAATATTTTTCCGTTAAATACGCAATGCGACTGGCCGTTTAAGAGCCCTTTGTAAAGCTGATTACTTGTGCAATTGGGAAACCTATGGTCCATGCTTGAGTGATTGTCAACGTGCTGTTGGCCGTTGACTGCGTAAAATCCGTTTAAAGTGCTCGACGTCCCCTCACCGTTGGAAACAATGTCTAAGTCATTGCGCGTAATCCTCGCCCCGTTCATCAGCGAAAACCCATCAAAATGGGAATTTCGCTCTTGCCAGACGCGTGTATTGCCGATGTGATAGGCATTTAAACTTTCGCTTTGCGCTTTGCAATAGTGCAAAACAGCATTTTCTTCCAAAAAGATATCCGTTAAGCCGCAGGAGAAATACACGCTTTGATTTAAACCGATATGAGTTTCCAAAACTGTGGCTTGCGCAGATTTCCCGACGACGATAAGACTTCGAGGCGTTGTCAGACTCGCTTCTTTGGAAGTTGTGACATGCACGATATGGATTAGCTTCTGCACAATGGCCTTGTCGGCAATCTGGATGTAATGACCTTTTGTACACAGCGCGTGGTTTAAAGCCACAAAGCTGTTTTGTGTTTTATTCTCGTAGTTAGAAAGCAGGGCTTTGATTTGGGTTTCGTTTTGTTTGCAGGCAATCTCAAGAGGCAAAAAGGTCAGTCCATCAGGCAAAAGATTAGATGAGGAGAGTTTTTCGTTAAAAACACCGTTGACGAAAACAAAGGTTGGTTCTTGTGAACAACAAATTTTTTCAAGCTCTGGATAGGTTGTCAGGAGAGTTTCGCTGACGGACTTAAAGGCGATGTTAGAAATTTCAGAAAGATTGGTATATTTCCAATCTTCATCTTTCGTTGTCGGGATGCCTTTTGATAAAAAGTGCGTCCAAGCGTCTGCTCTCAAAGATTGGACCCATAAGGGCAGATTGGACGTGTTTAATTTAAGCGCGGTATCTTTAATTGCCGAAATTAACGGCAGAACTTTTTCGTCCATAGCAAGCATTAGATCCCTTCCTTTAACCAGTCATACCCTTTTTCTTCAACCACTAAAGCCAGTTCTTTGCCTGCGGAACGGACAATTTTACCGTCTTGTAAAATATGGACAAAATCAGGGACGATATAGTTGAGCAGACGTTGATAATGGGTGATAACGAGCATCGCATTATTTTTGTTGCGTAATTTGTTGACCCCGTCGGCTACAATGCGCATGGAGTCGATATCCAAACCGGAATCGGTTTCATCAAGAACAGAAAACCGCGGGTTTAATACGGCCATTTGCATGATTTCGTTGCGTTTTTTCTCCCCACCGGAAAAGTCCACGTTAACGGCGCGGTTAATGAATTTTTCATCCATATCCAACAGGTTCATTTTTAAACGAAGGAAATTGTCAAAGTCAATCGGATCCATTTCTTCAACGCCATGATGTTTACAAATTTCATTAAAAGCGGCGCGCAAAAAAACAGCCGTGTTAACCCCGGGGATTTCGATAGGATATTGAAAAGCCAAAAATATTCCTTCGCGGGCTCTTTCTTCGGCGGACAGATCCAACAGATTAATTTTTTTGAAATTCACATCATAAAGGATCTCTCCTTGAGTAACTTCATATTGCGGGTGCCCAGCAATGACTTTTGAGAGAGTGCTTTTACCCGAACCGTTGGGGCCCATAATGGCATGGACTTCACCGGTATTAATCTTCAAATTAATTCCTTTAAGAATTTCAGTTCCTTCAATTCCCGCGTGTAAATTGCGAATTTCTATCATGTGGTTCTTCCCTTTCCGTTTATTTACCCGACACTTCCTTCTAATTTCATTTCCAGCAGTTTGACCGCTTCAACCGCGAATTCCATCGGAAGCTCTTTGAAAACATCTTTACAAAATCCGTTGATAATCAGTGAAATTGCCCCTTCCAGATCAAGGCCGCGCGATTGCAAATAAAATATTTGATCTGCGTTGATCTTTGAGGTTGAGGCTTCATGCTCGAGAACCGCGCTGTTATTTTTAACTTCAATATAAGGAAATGTATTGGCACTGCATTTATTACCGATGAGCATCGAATCACACTGCGAAAAATTTCGTGCCCCCTCTGCCGAGGGCAGAATTTTGATAAGCCCACGGTAGCTGTTATTGCTTTCATCCGTCGAGATACCTTTGGAGACGACCGTGCTTTTGGTATTTTTTCCGATATGAATCATTTTGGTGCCGGTATCTGCTTGCATACGGTTATTAGTCAATGCCACGGAATAAAATTTTCCGACAGAGTTATCCCCTTGCAGAATGACGCTGGGATATTTCCATGTGATTGCTGACCCGGCCTCAACTTGCGTCCATGAAATTTTGGAATTCTTGCCAACGCATTTGCCGCGTTTGGTAACAAAATTGTAAATGCCGCCTTTGCCTTCTTTGTCGCCCGAGTACCAATTTTGGACGGTCGAATATTTGATCTCGGCATTGTCCAACGTAATAAGCTCGACAACCGCCGCATGCAGTTGATTTTCATCGCGCATCGGCGCGGTACAGCCCTCCAGATAACTGACATAACTGCTTTCTTCGGCGACAATGAGCGTCCTTTCAAATTGTCCGCTTTCCGCGGCATTGATACGAAAATATGTCGAGAGCTCCAGAGGACAACGCACACCTTTGGGGATATAACAAAAAGACCCATCGCTAAAAACAGCTGAATTGAGTGCCGCAAAGAAATTGTCTGAATACGGGACGACAGAACCTAAATATTTTTTCACTAAATCAGGATGATGCGCAATCGCTTCGCTCATCGAGCAGAATATGACGCCGACTTTGGCCAGTTCAGCCTGATGGGTTGTCCCCACAGAGACACTGTCAAAAATTGCATCGACAGCAACGCCGGTTAAACGTTTCTGCTCAGTTAATGGGATGCCTAAGCGATCAAATGTTTTAATAAGCTGGGGATCGACATCTTCGATTTTAGCGGGGCCGGCGCCTTTTTGCTTTGGCGCGCTGTAATAACTAAGGGCTTGATAGTCGATCGGGCCGTATTGAAAATTTGGCCAATGCGGCTCTTTAAGAGTGATCCAATGACGGTAAGCCTTAAGCCGCCAATCGAACATCCACTGTGGCTCATGCTTTTTTTCACATATAAGCCGGATAGTGTCTTCATTTAAACCTTTAGCAATGCTGTCTGTCGCGATGTCAGTATAAAAGCCGTATTTATAATCACGGCTGGAAAGCGTGTTTTCTTGTATTGTTTTTTCGTTTAATATTTTTTCGTCGCCTTTGGACATAGTTTCCTCTTTACGGCTTTGGTGTTTCAGATGAAAAAGGTTTTTCACGGATTGACTTCTCGCCGGTGTGGCGGGTTTCAATCAATTCCGAGACTTTCATATTATGAAAAAGATGGCTGATCCGTTCATTAAGATTGAGCATCGGTCCTATGACACTGCAGGAGTGTGTCAAATCACAGTGCGAGTAATCCCCATGAAAGCAATTGGCAATTTGAATGGGCCCAATGATCATATCGCTTAAATCTCCGACGGTGACCTTGGACAAATCTTTGAGGATTTGATATCCGCCATAGGCACCCTGTTCGGCATGCAAAATTTCGTGCTGGGCCATGATTTGTAAAACACGCGAGGTCGGGTCAAATGGCGTGTGATAGACATCGCAAATTTCTTTCGCTGAAGTAAGCTGTCCGGGCGCTTTTCGGGCCATGTGCTTTAAAGCGATTAGGGCATACTCGATTTTGCGATTGATTTTAAGCATGTTAAATCCTCTTTAGACTTTTAATTGTAAAGGCAGCTGATTAATTTTGGCGGCAAGAATAAAATCATTTTTGCTCAAACCTTTGATCGCATGCGTGCTTAAAACTATTCGTAAATTCCGATAGCCAGACAAATGGATGTCGGGATGATGGTTTTCGCTTTCTGCAATTTCGGCAACTTTGTTGATAAATTTTATCGCGGCCATAAAGTTTTTCATTTGAAACTGTCTAAAGATAGCATCTTTGTTTGTGCTTATCTGCCAGTCGTGAACATCATTTAACAGTTTAACTGCTTGATCGTAGGGCAAAACGCTAGATTGTCCTTCGCAAGGAACACATTTGTTTATCGCTAAATTCATAAAGCAAGCTCGACGGTAATCTCAGGATTATATTCATCGCGTAAAAGATTCTCGATGGCTTTTAATGTGCCCATCGCAGAGCTTGGGCACGAACCGCACGCGCCTTGATAATTTATTTTTAAAATACTCCCCTCCAATGCAACTAATTGCAAGTCCCCGCCGTCCATTTGTAAATACGGACGCACATTTTTGTTGATGATCGCGTCAATTTTGATCAGCTCTGGATCGCTTAATGGGGCCGCGCTTTTTTTGGCGGAATCTTCACTTTCAAAATTTGGGTCATGAGAGCCGATGTCTTCTAAGATAGTTATTTTAACTTTTTCTTCCAAAACATCCCAGTCCGCGCTGCCATCTTGAGTTACAGTAATATAGTTGTCAAAGAAATAAACTTCAGCAACATGGGGAATTGAAAAGAGTTTTCGGGCCAAGGGGTTTTTGTGGCACTGCTCG
>JAYRHV010000037.1:0-2037 GCA_041907165.1 Candidatus Omnitrophota bacterium
AATAAAATCCGCCTGCAAGCCTGCTTGCGTTAGAAGCTCAACGCGAGCATTGATGAGTTCTTTCTTTGCCGCAGCAACTAAAACAGGCAATTTATTTTCTGCCCCTTGAGAATCGAGGATATGGCAATCGGTAAATATTTGGTCTTTGGGAAACGGGAAATATTTGTCCACTTCAAAAGCAAAAGAACGTTTCAGATCGCTCAAAGACATTTTGGGCATATCGACAAAACGGATCAATGTCCCCTTACCTGTTAAAGCAGTAACCGGCGAAAGATTCGGTTGGGTAAGTTTGGCCATCAAAGCCCGAATCGATTTTACAACATCTCCGGCAACTATCGGTTCAATGCCGAAAGAAAGAAGTTCATACCCGCTGGGAAGCGCGAGCAACTCGACCATACGGCAAGAACTTACCCCAATATCTAAACCGACAGAAGAGCGAATGGCCTTGGAGGGCAAAAATTTCTTAAACAGAGATGAAAAAGAATTATCTGATTGAACCATAAATAAAAAATACTAAAAATTTTAAAAAAACATTTTTAACCCAAATTTCGCATTACAACTCTGCGCGCGACGATCCGTCGAGCACAAAAAGATGAATGCAAAATTTGCCTTCGGTTGCGGTTTAACGCAAGGATTAACCTAAGCACGTCTCGACGAAGTCGAGACATGCGGCCCTTTGGGCGGATTTTGCTTGGCCAAAGCAGGAGCGAGGCTAATGCAAAATCCGGGTTAAAATTCTCATCGCGGCAGTTATTGTAACAGAAATTTATTGCTTGTGGGCATTTCATAAATAATTTTTTCATCCAAAACCCGTTCTCGTTTATTGACTACCGCCAGCGGTTCCGGGGCAAATCCAGAAGCGGAAGGCGGATAATCAGAATTCATGTCATATTCTTCGGCAGCTGCTTTAGCGGGGATTGTCTTGTTGACCGAAACGACAAAAGCGGGTTTAAGAGTTTCCGCCAGTTCTTGATGGACCCATTTGTTAAAAATAAAATTTAAGATAAATAGACCGCCCAAAAAGGCAAAGAAAAGCCGACTGGCTAAATTATTCATATAGATGTATTAAATAAAACTAAAAACCACCCTCTTGATAAGAAACTTTATCAGTCAGGTCATTGGTAAATGCAATAAAAGTTTTCATACTCGGAAAATATGGAGGCGCTTTACCTAAGAGAGTTCTTTCATCATAAACGAAATTGCGACCATACCCGGAGATCGGCGCACCGCTTGCCGCGTTAAAAAGACCAAATGCTCCGTAAAACTGAGTGATAACGCCTCCCAAAAGTGTTGCAACGCCACGTGTTCCTCGGCCTGTATCATCATACCCTGTCACTTGGAATATCCCGTTGCGGGCCATAACAATCCCATGCATTTGAATATTGTCAGGCGCAGTTGTCGCAACGTTGACATTCCCGCCCCAAGCAACAAGACCTAAAAGATTCTTTTCGCCATTCGCATTGGGAGGAACATATCCTACTGTTCCCGGCGTCCCAACAGCCGGAGTATAATTCTGATATTTAATGTTATCCGTAATATTGATCTCCAGTTCGCTGGAGACGGTAATTTCGGTATCTTTCTGCACTGTACCGCTTAATTTATTGACGGTCCCGTTGACATAAATAATTGTTCCCAGATGATCAATCCCGTCGGGAACGCCATTATAGACAGCCGTACCGCCGGGAGTCGTGACCACCGTTGTTTTATTTGTGCCGCGATCGACTGTAACAACCTTAGTTGTCGCCCCTAATTTAACCGTATATTTAGCATTATTAGAAGCATCCACTCCCAGAGTAATATCAGGGTTACCTTTGACATAAATCCCGCCGACAAGATTACTGCCCGAATAAGGCACATAAATACCTGTCGCGTTAAGATTTTGTTTTCCGGTCGCCTGATCCGCCAAATCTGCTTTTTGTACTGAAGAAGCCAAGACGATTTCATCGACACTGCGCTCGTAACCACTGTGAAAAACCGGCACATCTTTAATGCCGTTGACATCCGCATCGGCTAAAAACGGAAACCCATTATTATAAA
>JAYRHV010000038.1:0-1670 GCA_041907165.1 Candidatus Omnitrophota bacterium
CCCGCTTTCAAAATCCAAATTCCCCGTCGGTTCATCGCAAAAAAGAACCTTAGGCTCATTGATCAGCGCGCGCGCAATCGCCACCCGCTGCTGTTCTCCGCCGGAAAGTTCGTGCGGCTTGTGCTCATAACGCTGACTTAAACCCACACGGTCTAACAGCGTCATCGCCTTGGCCTTAACCACGTCCATATCAATATTCTTAACTCCCCCTAACCCCCTCTTTAAAAAAGAGGGGGAACCTTTGTCAACGATCGCCGGCAAAATCACATTTTCAAGCGCCGTAAATTCCGGCAGAAGATGATAAAACTGAAAAATAAATCCAACCTTCGTATTTCGAAACACCGCGCGTTTCTGCGCGCTGATTTTATAAATATTTTCATTTTCAAAAATAACCTCACCCTGCGCCGGATGGTCCAAACCGCCCATGATATGCAATAGCGTCGACTTGCCCGCGCCCGAGGGGCCGACAATGGCCACCACATCGCCTTGGGCAATTTTTAAATCAATCCCCTTTAACACATGCACTTTTCCTGCGGGGTGATCATAATGTTTTTGTAATCCCAAAACTTCGAGCATGAACCTGTCCATTTTACCTGTTTAAAAAATCTTTGTAATTAAATAATCTATAAATTACTCATACCGCAATGCTTCGACCGGCTCAAGTTTGGCCGCACGGGCCGCCGGATAAAGCGTCGCCAAATACGTGATCACCATCGCCGCCGAAATAATAATTAAAATATCCGCCAGCTTGATTTCGACGGGCACATGGTCAATCGAATAAATCTGCGCGGGGACCTTCACATACGTTTTTAAAATAAAACTGATCGCAACCCCGCTGACCAACCCCCAAAACGTGCCGATGGCGCCGATCAAAAGCCCCTGCTTCATAAAAATCCGGCGAATCGACGCCGCCGGCACGCCAAACGACAACAAAATCCCGATATCGTGAATTTTGCTCGTCACCGTCACAACGAGCGTACTGATAATATTAAACGACGCGACCAAAACCATCAGCGTCAAAATAATAAACAAGCCCCACTTCTCAAGAAACAGCGCTTCAAACAAATTGCTGTTAATGTCAATCCACGTCTTGACGCGGTAGCTGTAGCCTAATTCTGCAAAAATTTCTTTTTTGACGTCCTTGGCTTTTTCGGGATTGACGAGCTTGACCCCAATGCCGCTGACGGTCGTGTTCCCCAGATCAAAAATCTTTTGCGCGTGCGCCAATGTAATAAAAGAAAGGTTCATGTCATAATCGACCATGCCGCTTTTAAAAATCCCGACGATCTTTAAGGTATATCGCCAGCCGCGGCCGCTCATCCCAGAGCCGGGCGCAATGACAGTCACCTCATCGCCCAAACTATACCCAAAATACCGCGCCAATTCCTCGCCGACAATAATCCCGCCGTCGGCTAGGTCTTCAATTTTTCCTTCGGTCAAATACTGGCTGACCTTGGTGACATCTTTTTCGGTTTTAGGATTGATCCCACGCACAATTTGGCTGACCGCATGGCCTTCGTTCTCTAGAAAAACATTGCCCTGCACAAACGGGGAGGTACTAATCACCCCGGGGATTTGATTGATGGTTTTTTGTATGCTGGCAAAATCGCTGACCCCTGTTTCTTTTTCGACGACGATGTGCGGGGTGGCCCCAATAATTTTTTCGCGCA
>JAYRHV010000039.1:0-3164 GCA_041907165.1 Candidatus Omnitrophota bacterium
CACAGGTCAATATATATTGGGAAGGCAACTCACCAAGATCCTCACCTTGATAAACCTCAACCGATTGCATTAGCTGTGCCAATAATTTTTCTTCTGCAGCTACTCCATCTTTGATCAACTGATCCATTCCCACGGGGATGCTGCGACTTGTGACAAGAGTGTTGTTCCACGTAATAATAAAATCCGTCGTGTCATGCGAGATATCAATAATACCGACGGGCTTATCGTTTTCTTGAATTTTTAAAACTTGAGAATAAAACAAAGCAATCGCTTCAGGCGCAAAAACAACTTTCTCAATACGAATTCCCGCCTGCATCATAAACCCAAGTTGCTTAAGAATCTGCTCCCGATTAACAATGACCAGAAGGACTTTTGTGTAATTTCGCTGAAACACTCCGATGGTAATATATCCAATTAAAATTTCTTCACGGGAATACGGTGTATGCCGGCCGGCCTGCAAGTCAATAATCGACTTGATCTCCGCCGGGTCAATGGAAGGGACTTCGATATTCTTTGTTGTGACAATGCTCGAAGATAAAGCACAGACAGCGCTGGGCTTGGACAACCCAAGCTCGGTTAAAAGACTGCGAGTAATTTTGGGCAATTCTTCAGCAGCTGATGCATGCACATCTTTTTTGGCAACTGCAATAACCCACTTCTGTGCTGACGTGCTCTTAAGATGCGCTATCTTTAGACATCCGTCGTTAAAAGATATGCCAATATACTTTTTTTCACTGTTAAACATAAAAAACTAAATCTCCAAAATCAAAATATGCAATTAATGCTCCCGCCAGTAAATAATTTTATCATCCACTGCGTTAAATACACAGCTAATGCTTGTGTTTTCTTCTCGTGCAACAAGTTCGGCGTGGCTTTGAATTCGAAAAATATTGGTGTCCGTCACAAAAGGGATACGATCGGCCATCGCCGTAAATTTTTCAACTTCTTCAGGCTTCATTGCAAGCGCTTGAATTACTTGTCCTACCATCATATTGCGATCGACAAAAAGAAAATCGTCTAACGTCCCTTCGCGGCCATCGGCCCCCCGACGTATCGCCACAACGGTCTTGGCCTGTTCTTCGCTAAACCCCAAGGCCTCTAAAACCGGCCAAGTTACGGTATTGATATTGGTTTCTTCCCCTGTATAGATCGTCACATAATCAATGAGTGTTTGATAAACCTTCTGTGTCATACCTTCGACTAACTTTAATTCGTCGAGCGTTTCATATTTCCCTTTTTTTTGAGGATATGGAAACTCTAAACTTTCATAAAAATCATCACTCTCAAATCCTTTGAGCTGACTCTCGCCGCTCTCCCGCCAATCAAAAATTCCGTCTGCAAGAGTGTTCGCTTGGTCCTCTGTTACAACCGCCAAAGCAATCAAAAGTTTACGGATACTGTCGCGATCCGCAATATTAAGATTAAGTCGACTCAACTCATCCGTCACCCCATAAATTTTTGAAGCGTCGGTTAAGCTTTGATAAAAAACCGATGTTTCAGCCTGTCCAAACGACAAATCACGAAAGCCTGCCGGATTATAATAAAGAGACAGCGATCTCTGTAGAAGATTTCGTGTTTTATTTCGAAACGGTTCATTACGAATCATTGCAAGAGCTTTAAAAATCCCTGACTTAGCCGCATTGCGTAAAACGTTTTTGTGCTCGCTTTTGGCTAAAAACACGATCTTGTCCTGCGTCATAGCGCTTATTTGGATCGCAAAAACAGCCAGCAAAGACAGCGCCCAAAGCACCAAGATAAGAACACTTCCACGCGAATTAAAATTTTTACTAAATTTTGTCATTGCGGGCGACCGTAAGGGAGTCTCTGTGGGACGACCGTAAGGGAGCGAACCAATGCCAGTCACAAAAACTTGAGATTGCTTCGTCGCTTCGCTCCTCGCAATGACAAATAATTTTTTATTTGTTTTATTTCTCATAATGAAATACCGACAGGGATGTTAATAAGCCTCTGCAAATGCCGGATATTGCCGCCGACCTCGGCAAAATCTATTTCAACTTGGACGCTCTTAGGCAGGTCTTTGGACACGGACTTTTTGGGCTTAAGCTTGCCGTCTTCTAAAAAAAAATACGTAAATCTTAAGCCTTCAATCGATGTGGCTACAGGCTGCGCTTGCAATTTATGTTTTGCCTTTAAAGCCTGACTATAATTGCTTATCCGACGATAAATTGTCTTTTTCCCTTTTTGATAGAAATACTCCGCTGCCCCCATTTGTTCAATCATCTGTCCTTTATCAGCTGTATTAGAATCGGCCATGACACGCACAACTGTAGGAATAAAAATCTTGTCTGCTTTGCCTTCAAAAGAAATTTGAGAATATCGATACGCATTTTGTAAATCGCTATTAATTTTTTCAAAAAAAATCGCCGCATCTTCCTCTGCGCTATATCGTCGGCTGTACTCCCAAACCCGCAGGCCATTGGCAATGGCATGATAAACAGCTAAACCCGTCACGGATAATAAAGAGGCCACCAACAGCATCTCGATTAAAGTAAAAGCACGTTTAAAATTTTTGATGTTACGGGATAGGATTATCAACATCAGCGGCAGGCCCAACTTTAAGGTTAACTAAAAAAATGTCGCGTTTTAAACTAATCATTCGACCCTGATCAGGCCATGATAATGTAATTCTCACAGGCAAAAGACCTGCGAGATTACTTTCAAGAGTCGCGGGTTCTAAAGAAAATTCAAACAGGACACTGCGGCGGTCCAATAAGACTTCGACGACTTTACCATTTTCTTTATCTGGAAATTCGCCGTTTGCCTTAAACTGATTTTCCAAAAGAGCAATTTCGTGTTCCATTAAATTTGTCGCATATAAACGGCAAGACAATTGTCTCTGATAATCCAGTGAGGTAATAAGAACTTTATAAACACCGACTATTCCAATCGACAAAATGGTAACCGTGACCATCAACTCCAAAAAAGTATAACCTTTCTTGTCGGGCATTAAATATTTCATTTTATTCCCAGTTGACAATATCATCATCGTCATTATTGACATCTTTGCCTTTGGAGGAAAGGTCATAATCACGGCGATGTTCGCCGGGAGATTTATAAACATAGGGATTACCCCATGGGTCAATGGGCTTTTTTTCAAGGTAAGGGCCGTTCCAATTTGTGGGGACAGGGCTTACTTTAGTTTC
>JAYRHV010000040.1:0-5243 GCA_041907165.1 Candidatus Omnitrophota bacterium
CTTTGAGGGTGTCTGCGTTTTTAAAATAAAGTGCGGTAAGTAAATTATTCCAAAGTTTATAGTTGTGATTTTGGGGTTGTTGACTGATAAGCCTTTCAAGCAGCTTTGAAGCTGGGAGCGGTTGATCAAAGTTAAGAAAGGCATCGACTTGACGATTCATTTGGGCAACTAAATTTTGCGGGATCCTAAAATGTTCATCATAACCGTACAAACTTCCTAAAATAATTGAAGGCATAAAATTATCCGGGCATTTTTCAAGCCAATATTCCAAATAACCAATTTCAGTGCGTCCAATGACATGTTGTCGGTAAGAAACAATACCCCAAAATAAAACAATAGTAACAAGAAAGATTTTAAAGAGAATTGCCCCGATTTTTTGTTTGAGTTCCCATAGTAATATCGCTATTAACATAAAAAATCCTATAGACGGGAAATAAAACCAATATGGTTCAATGACAAGGCCCATGCTAAATGCATGGACAGCGCAAGACGGAGGCATAAAAGCAAATCCAATGGCAAACCAAGCTAGAGCGAAGCCTTTGAGCGTATTTCGCCAACGGAATAATAAAAAACATAAAACTGCGATGGCAAATATTAATAAACCATTCCAAAGTAAGAGAGATTTTGAAAGGGGCAAAGAATTTTTCATTAGAACAATTTCGTCAGGGAAAAATAAATTTGTAACGTACCAATTGACCAACCAATGGATGGTGGCGGTATAACTTGCAAAGGTCATTTTAAGGAATTTGAATTTATACGAAAAATGATGATGGATATTAACATTGTAAATCCACAGGCCAAAATAAAAGAATGCCATCAGCCAGTAAGCCCAAGTAAATTTTATAAATTTTCTTCGAGGAAAATGAGGATAAAAAAAGCAAAGAGCGGTTAAATAAGCCGGGAATAAAAGAGATGTTTCCAAATAGAAAAGTGCAAAAAAATATGAAATTAAACTTAACCAAAGCCACCGGTTGCAAATTTCTTGCTTTAGAAAGTTTTTGAGAAACCACATAAAACTAAGTTGTAAAAATACGGCCGTAAATAAAACAGTGCTAAAAGTGGCGTGACAAAGGACTTCGGCATTATAAGGGTGCACTGCAAATAGAGCGGCTGCGATAAAGGCAATCTGTTTGCTTTGGGTCAGAAGTTTAACGGTTAAAAAGAGCAACAGGATATTGACATAAAAAACGATCACATTTAGAGCATAAAAATAAATAGGGTCATGGAATATAGAAAACAGAAAAGTATTCACAATTTGATCTAAAGGATGAAAATGGTGTCCGGGATTTTTTTGCCTGAGACTCATTTCTGTTAAAAAATTAAAATGAGGGATACTAACGGCTTTGACGTAATAAAAATCATCAATCATAAACTGCGCTTTAAGAGAGAGTCCGTGGCAAATCAGGACAAGCGCTAGTAAGATAAGAAGAAGCAGGGCAGTTGAAGTTTTAGTTTTTTGCGCGGGATTCATGGCGGAGAATTTTTAATGTCTTGCCCCTCCCGCTCCGCCTAATTGGGCAATATTAAACATTGGCAAAAACATTGCAAGGACAATAACTCCGATGACCCCACCCATAAAAACAAGCATAAAAGGCTCGATGAGCGTACCTAGGCGTTTCATAAATGTTTCGACGGTTTGCTGGTAATAATTGGCAACGTGGGTAAGCATTTTACTTAACTCGCCGGTTTCTTCGCCGACTGAGATCATTTGAATACACATTGATGGAAAGAATTTGCTGCGCTCCATGGGGGCGACCAGCAATTCTCCTTGGCGTACACTTTCTTTGATGTCATTGATGACGTTCGCACATATAGAATTATCGACGAGCCTTTGTGTAATGTCTAAAGCATAAAGGATGGGCACACCGCTATCGACTAGAATCGACATTTGCGATGAAAACCGTTCGATAACAATAAGCTTTGTGATGTTCCCAAAAACAGGCATGCTAAAAAGAAATTGCTCCACATGGGCTCGACCTACGGAAGTTTTGCAGTATTTGCGAAAAAGGAAGAAAAAAACAACAACGCTAAAGATTATCATAAAGAAGTTTTGTTTAATAAAACGAAAAGTAGATAGCAGGATTCGTGTGATAAGCGGCAATTCGACATGCATTGTGTTAAAAATACTTTCAAAGCGCGGGCCTACAAAAAGGGCAAAAAACGCAATGGCGCCTAAACAGACACAAAAAAGTACTGCCGGGTACATGATAGCGGATGTGACGGTTGAGTTAAAAGCTGCTTTTTGTTCAAGATAAAACGCCAGCTTTTTTAAAACTTTTGGCATTGTTCCTGAAGCTTCGCCGACTTCAATTAAACTCACCCACAGCTGATCAAAGACTTTGGGAAAGCGGGCCAATGCTTCACTTAATGAACTTCCCTGTTCGACATCCGCATTAACTTTTTGTAGTATTGCATAGAAGTTTTTGCTTTCGACTTGGTCACTGATGACTTCCAGCGCGCGTAAAATTGTGATGCCGGAGTCTAGCATCGTTGCCAGCTGATTGGCAAAATTAAGCATGTCCATGAGCTTAATGTTATTGTGCGTAAATTTGCGCTCTGTCTCGTTGGTCGTCGATAATTTGGCAGCGAGGGTCTCTTGTTCTTCAACAGAAAGGATAAAATACCCTTTTTGTTGCAATTGTGCGATGAGGCTTGCTTTGTCAAAAGCGTCGATGTCCTCGGAGATATTTTTACCGGAAGAATCTTTGGCTAAATAATGAAAGCGTGGCACAGATTATCAACTCCCTTAATAAATAAAATAGTTTTAAAGCGCGGTAACACTTAAGATCTCGTCGAGACTCGTTAATCCTGCTTCCACCTTTTTTAGGCCGTCTTCAAAAAGGGTATCCATTCCCCCTTTTCGTGCTGCGTCAAGGATTTCGGAGTATCCAGCTCTTTTGGTCATCAGCTCTCGTAGAGTGTCATCAATGACCATTGCCTCGGTTATGACAAGCCGGCCACGGTAACCGGTATGATTACAATCATCGCACCCGGTTGCTTTATAAATCAAATCGCTGTTAAATTTGAGCCCGCCTAAAAGATCAGAATTCGGCTCCATGGGCTCTTTACATTTTGAACACAATCGTCGCGCTAATCGTTGGGCAATGATCATCGACAAAGATGGCGTCAAAAGGTACGACTCAATGCCGATATCCATCAGTCGCGTGATCGCGGAAGCAGCATCATTGGTATGTAAGGTGCTTAAAACAAAGTGGCCGGTTAACGCGGCGCGCACACAGATTTGGGCAGTTTCAAGATCACGGACCTCGCCGACCATGATAATATCTGGGTCTTGGCGCAGGAAAGCGCGTAAAACTGCGGCAAAGGTCAACCCGATATCCGGACGCACGGCAACTTGATTGATGCCGTCGATTTTAAATTCCACGGGATCTTCCGCGGTTACAATATTTTTGCGGGGATCCATAACTTCATGCAGAGAGGCATAAAGCGTCGTTGATTTACCGCTTCCTGTCGGACCAGTTACGAAAAATAATCCGTAAGGCCGTTTTAAAGATTTACGAATCCGTTCAAGTTGAGCCTCGGTAAACCCTAAAGTTTCCAGTCTTAAAGGTACGGCTGATTTATCAAGAATCCGCATAACCACTTTTTCACCCCAAACTGTCGGGACAGTGGAAATACGCAAGTCGACTGTTCGATCGCCTATTTTAAAAGCAATCGCTCCATCTTGCGGTAAACGTTTTTCGGCAATATCAAGTTTTGCAAGAATTTTGATACGTGAAACGATTGGCAATAATAAATGCCTTGCTGGCGGTGGGATCTGGTAAAGGACGCCGTCAATTCGATAACGCAGATTAATTTTATCTTTGTAGGATTCGATATGAATATCGCTGCCTCTTTGTTCGATCGCTTGACGAATGATTAAATCAACAAGTTTGATAACGGGGGGCTCTTCGGCCTTTTCGATCATGTCATCAAGGTTGGCATTATCTTTAAGTCCCATTTTGGGATCATCAGGAACGGGGGTTTCCGTGTCGGTATTATCAGACGCGATGGCCGAGGGATTTGTTGAACTGGACCTAGCCAGCGTATAGAAATTCTGAATGGCAGCCATAAGATCGGAGCGTGTTGCCAGTACCAGCGAAAGCTCACAACCGGTAACCATTCTTAGATTATCGAGCATCAAAAGGTCAAGCGGGTCTTCGATCGCGCATGTTAATTTTGTTTCTTCTTTACTTAAAGGCAAAACGAGATTTGTTTTTGCAAAGTCATAGGGGACAACTTTGTCAAGATTTTGATCGGTTCTTGGTTTAAGTAGATTGTTTTGTGAACTGGCGTGAGCAATATTTAATTGACTGCCCAAAGCTGCCACGATGTCTTCTTCCGTCAGAAAACCTAATTTAATCAAAATTTCGCCAATGCGTCCAGTTTCTTTTTTTTGGACTTGGATCGCCTCGCGTAGTTGCGATTCGTTAATTAAACCTTGTTGCAGGAGAATTTCACCGAGTTTAAAATGGGCCATATTATAATTTTTTTCTTTTTGATTGCGCCAGTTCGTTCTCAAGAATATCTAAACGGTTTGCAGCCTGTTCTTTTTGTTCGCTATGCTCACGTTGTTCACTTAATATAGGCCTTTTGGGCAGCGATACAGTCTTTTCTAAACCTTCTGATAAAATATGAGGTGTCAGAAAGATGATTAATTCACGATTACTGACTGTTTCGCTACGATGACGAAACGCGGCTCCCAGAAAGGGGATTTCCCCTAGAATTGGAAGTTTTGTTACCGCCGTCGTGTGTTCTTCTCGAAGAAGTCCTCCTAAAACAACAGTGTCCCCATCCGCAACCCTTAAAAGTGACAGTGAGCCTCTTTCTTCAGGGTCTTTAAAAAAAGTGTTGTTGTTAAATACAGTGCTTAATCGGGTGGTAATAACTTTAGGAACAACGGCCATTGTGATTTCTTTGTTGAGGATATCGACTTGGGGAGTCACCGTCAAAAAAACACCGGTCTCGATTCTTTCCGCTTCCTGTGTCTGGGTTGCTAAGTTTTGAGCGGATTGCGTGGATTGTTTAACACCAACAGATTCCTTGGTGGAAATTTTAATCTGCGCCGGCTGATTGCTAATTGTCAGAATACGGGGACGTGCCAAATTTTTTGTGTCAGTCTGAGATTGTAAAAATTGCAGTAATGCGGTCATCCCTGCCGCGCTGACTGTTCCTGTTAAATATTCATCTTCAATTGTTCCGCCTTTTTGAAGAATTGCGTTTTGATCCCAAGGATATAGCAC
>JAYRHV010000041.1:0-5760 GCA_041907165.1 Candidatus Omnitrophota bacterium
CGCTGGCGCCGCCCGAATAATTGGCCTTAAACGACCCGGCAGGGGCCTTTCGCAACATACATCCGACGACACGCCCGCCGATCACAAAAACGCGCAAATCCTTACCCCGAGTTTGGACAATAAACTGCTGAATAACAAAATTGGAATTGCCCTGACTGGTTGAAATCATCGCGATCAAATCTTCAAAGGAATTTCGATTTTCGCACAAAAAAACGCCTCGCCCCTGAGACCCGGCCAGAGTTTTTACGACCAGCGGAAAGCCGATCTGCCTTTCGACCAAATCAACATTAAGCGGATATTTGGCGAGCATAGACTTTACGATAGGAAGGCCATGATGTGCCAAAACTTGCATGGTCTGCATTTTATCCCGTGCCAAAGCGACAGCTGCGGCACGGTTGGGCAAATACACCCCAGCGTTTTCCAATTGCCGCATGAGGGCTAAAGCATAATACGTTGTCGCTGATCCCATACGATTTAAAACAAAATCCGGACGGACGACCTGTTGGCCAGCCAATAAAAAACGGCTGCAACCATTACTCTCGACGATGATATCGATCTCCAGCGGGGATACGATTTGCAGTGTGATATTTCTTTGTTTGGCTTCACGAAGGAAACGCTCTGCGGCATGTGAATCAGCTCGCAGAGCGTGTTGCGCAAATCTGTTGAGGATCCACCCTTGCATAGGCTTTATTATAAAAATCAGGTGTTCTCGGGCGAAGAATTTTCCTCTTCGACGATTTCACGGCGGATGATCTTGGCTGTCTTTTTGCCGTCCTGCTCTAAATAATAAATTTCGACGACGTCTTCTGCCGCTAAATCACTGACCGCTTTAAAGCCTTCACATTTAATCGACGGGTCAATCTGGTAAGAGACTTCTTTTTCTACATCAGAGTCATAATCGTATTCCTGTAAAACAATTTCCGTCGCGCTGACCTTTAAAACCGCGCCGTACGAATAAATAAACTTGCTAAGGTCCGTTGTGGGAGCCATTGACGAGGCTACTGTCGGATCTGTCGTCGGTGTCTGGCTGGAAACATTTTCTTGCGCCGCAAAAGCTCTAGCAGTTATGATACCGGTCAAAAACAATGGGAGAAAAACATTTAAAATTTTCATTATGCCTCCTTAGTATTAATTTTTGATGTAATTGTTTATATCACCTTGCCTTGCTGTTGAAAAGAAATATTTTAAGCAGCGCAAATTAAAAAATAATGTATACTGCTTCTTCTTAAATGTACCAATTAATAATTTAAGGAAAATAGCATGAAACAAAAATTCTTTATCGGTATCGACGTCGGCGGGACAAAAATTGCCTCGGCCGCAATCTCCCCCACCGGAAAAATCTTAAACCGCGCAAAAATCGCCACACCTGCCAAAGCCAAACCCGGTGCAATCTATGGCCTTATCATTGAGTTAGTCGAACAAATTCTTCGCGAAGGAAAACTTTCACGAAAAGATTTAGTTGGCATTGGCATCGGCATTCCGGGAATTGTGGACAATCATTTTCATATTTTAGCAACGCCTAATATTGATCTGGCAGGTTATCCGCTGTGCGCAAAAATGAGTAAAAAATTCCACGTCAAGGTCGTCGCTGGTAATGATGTTAATCTCGGTCTTTTAGGCGAGCAATGGCTGGGCGCTGCAAAAAAGGTAAAAAACGTTATCGGCCTTTTCCCGGGAACCGGTGTCGGCGGGGCTATTATTATCAACGGAAAACTTTTAATCGGCACTCAGGGGGCAGCCGCGGAATTTGGGCATATCATTATGTGTGCCGACGGGCCAGCGTGCAGCTGCGGCAATCACGGCTGCTTAGAGGCCTTAACCGGGCGATGGGCTATTGAACGTGACATCCGCGCAAGCGTTAAACAAGGGCATAAGACACTTATAACAAAATTAACGGATGGAAAATTAACATCCATCAAAAGCAAGTTCCTTAAAGCGGCGCTTAAGGCCCAAGATCCTTTAACGACACAAGTCATGACGAAAGCCGCTCATTTCTTAGGGTTAGCCTGCATCAATCTGCGTCATATTTTTAATCCCGAACTTATCATCTTAGGCGGTGGCGTTATCGAAGCCTGCGGCGGATTTCTTCTGCCAATCATCAACAAAACTTTCCACGCTGATCCGTTTTTTGCCAAAATTGACAGATGCCAAATCTCCGCCTCCAAACTCGGCGACGATGCCGTTATTCTAGGCGCTGTGGCGCTGGCCAAAGAGTTCAACTGATTTTAATATTAATAAATACAAGCAGAATAAAAACTCTACCCGGCAGAGTTGCCATAATAGCTGATTAATCGCTCTTGGACACTGAATTTTTCTTCGCTGTCCTTAGGACGCAGATACTGGCGCTGGGCCGTTAAAAAGCGGGATTTCAAATTATCTTTCCAGCAGATGTCCAAAATATACTGCAGATGATCGCGGATCTCGTCTTTAAAAATTTCAAATAAAAGTTCAATGCGGCTGTCAAAGTTGCGGCTCATCCAATCAGCCGACGACAAAAAGACACGGGGACTGCCATTATTATTAAAAGCCACAATACGGGTATGTTCCAAAAAACGGCCGACAATACTTTTGACCTCGATATTTTCACTTAAACCCGCAACGCCGGGCACCAGACAACAAACACCTCGGATAATCAGCTTAATTTTAACTCCGGCTTGGGAGGCCTCGTAGAGCTTCTCGATTATCAGGACATCTTCCAGCGAATTTAACTTGGCGCGAATAGCGCCATTTTTAAAACGCTTGTGATTTTCAATTTCACGGTCGATCAAATCAAAAAAATATTTGCGCATATCATAAGGTGAGCTGACAATGCGCTTCCACGGGCTGGGCAGTGAATATCCGGTAATCACATTAAAAACATCCGAAATGTCCCGCGCAAAATCATCATTTGCGGTAAAGTAACCGATGTCGGTATACACCTTGGCTGTCTTTTCATTGTAATTTCCCGTCGACAAATGCACATAACGGCGGATACGGTCTTCTTCTTTGCGTACAATCAAGGTCATCTTCGAGTGAATCTTGATATTCGCAATCCCATAAATCACATGGCAACCCGCATCTTCCAGCGCTTTGGCCCAGCGAATATTTTTTTCTTCATCAAAACGCGCCTTAATCTCTACTAAAACCGTCACTTGCTTTTTATTCTGCGCCGCTTCAATCAGCGCTTTAATGATCGCCGAATCTTCATTCGTACGATACAGCGTCATTTTAATCGCCAATACATTATTGTCCTTGGCAGCGCTTTGAATCAAATCGACCGTCGGGTAAAACGACTGATACGGCAAATGGACAATAAAGTCCCCTTGAGAGATCCTCTCAAAAATATTTTCATATTCAATTTTAGCTGGTAAATATTCGCGGTAACACAGAGCCGGGGTATCCACAAAACGGATCAATTCAAAAAGGCAGGTCAAGTCAAGCGTACTGCCTATACTGACGACTTCTTCTTTGGGAAATTCCAAGCCTTGACAAAGGATATCCAAAAACTCCACAGCGCACGATTTTTCGATTTCCAAATGCACGACCTTGGCCCTCATGCGCTTTTTGACCTCTTCTTCAATGGCAACCAGAAGATCATCGGCAAATTCCTCGGCAACATAAAGCTCGCTGTCGCGCATCACCCGAAACAAAGTCTGCTCTTGCAGTTGATACCCGCGGAAAAAATTCTTCAAATTAAACCGCAAAATTTCTTCAATCAAAATAAAGCTCATCTCCCCTCGCTCCGAGGGCAGACGCATAAAACGAGGGACATTTTTAGGGACAGGAATAATCGCCAAGTGCGGCTTATCCTCCCGAATAACATTAACAGCAAAAGCGATTGTCCGCGACGGCAAAATGGGAAACGGATGTCCTTGATCGACCGCCATAGGGGTAATGATCGGAAACAGTGTCGATTCAAAATATTTGCGGACTTCTTTTTCTTGCTGCGCTGTTAACTCCGTATAGGCTCTAAAAAAAATCTTATTTTTCTCAAGTTCTTTCTTGATTTTGTTCTGATATATATCATAAAACTTCTTTATCAAAAGCTGTGAGTGATTTTTGACTTCGGCAAAAATTTCCTCAGGCAAATAGCCAAACTTGTCTTTATGATTATACTTTGAGTCAATTAACCTCTTTAAGCCGGCCAAACGCACCATGTAGAACTCGTCGAGATTGCTGGTAAAAATCGCCAAGAATTTGACTCGTTCCAAAAGCGGATTGGACAAATCGGCCGCCTCTTCCAGAACTCGTTCGTTAAATTTAAGCCAACTTAAGTCGCGGGCAATAAATTTTTCTTTCGCCTCAAGGGTTGTCATCGGATTTTTCCTGTGATTCGCGGGCTTTAAAAGTCAAAGTCACGCGATTGCCGGTAATTTCTTCAAAAAGCTCTTTTTTGTCTTTAAAAAAAGCTCGTTCCAACAAAAAGTTGCCCGTCGCGTGCGCGATAATGTTCACATCGCCTTTGGCGTTTAAAACAACATCGATCTTTTTAATTTTTTGTTTATGAGAACGGTCCAAAGCATTTGAAATTCGCAGTAAAGCTGAAAGCTTTTGCACAAGGATCTGATGTTCCGACGACAAAGTGTTATAAAGCAAATGGGCCGTTGACGGGGTCCCTTTGCGATGATACCTTGCGATACAGGCGATGATATTCATTTCTTCTTCAGTCAGGCGAAACAAATTAAGAGAACTGATCACATATTCGCTGTGCTTATGGTGGGTGCGGTTATTGACAAACATGCCGATATCATGCAAATACGCCGCGAGCGTCAAATAAATCAAATCTTCCTTGTTTAGCCCCAGAATTTCTTTGAGCTGCTCAAATAAAGATTGAGAAAGCTCGGCGACATGACGGCAGTGATTGAGGTCCAGTTTGTATTTCCCGCAAAGATTTTGAGCTACAGAAATCAGCTGATTGGTCTTATTGTTCTCGACAACCAGATCGAGCTTAAAAATCATGTTGGCCAAAACCGCTTCAGCCAAAGATGTCTCTAAGATATAAATATATTTGTTTTTTGTCAGCCGAAAAATTTTGTTAACAATAATCGCATATCCAGTCATGGTCTCAACGACGTCAGAGGGGATCTTGTGGCTGGCTGCAACGGTTTCTGGATAACTTTCGGTCAGTTGCGCAAGAAGTTCCTCGGATTCCTTAATCTTAAATTGAAAAAACTCAGACTGCCGGCTGCGGTTGGGAATAAAATTATCTAAATATCCCGAATAATTCTCGTCGACAACGATGATGTCGTCTAATTTCAAATGCGGGATGCTCTTTTTGACATAAAGGATTTCATTAGTAATATACTCCTCGACTGCTTCATAAATTTCTTGCAGCGTTCCGTCTAAACTGTTCATAAAATTCTTAAGCCGCAGTGTCCCCACCGGAATCCCCACGCTCATCTGCGTAAAACCTTTTTCTAAGACCGACATATCCACGCTGCCGGCGCCAAGTTCGACGATAAGCAAATTCTTTTGGTGGATTGGATATTTTTTCTTAAGCTTATAGGCCAAGTACGCATCAATATAATAAACAACATCCCCGACGTTAAAAACCTCGACCTTAAGTCCGGTCTTGCGCATGACCGTATCCACAAACATGTCGCGATTGGCCGCCTCGCGTACCGCGGTGGTCGCAATAACCATGACTTCCTTGACGTCATATTCTTTAAGACGCTCTTGATATTTTTCTAAAAGCGAAATCGTCTGATTGATCGTTTCCTGCGCGATGCGACCACGAAAAAACGTATTGCGCCCGATCGGCACGACATTTTTGAGAGATTC
>JAYRHV010000042.1:0-8519 GCA_041907165.1 Candidatus Omnitrophota bacterium
CCGTGAAAAAAAGCCATTCTCTTACGGGATTTATTACAAGCATTTGGGGATTTATGCGTATCGCAAAGATTTTTTGTTAGAGTTTAAAAATCTGCCCTTTTCGCATTTGGAAGCCACCGAAAAGCTAGAACAGCTTAGGGTCCTCGAAGCAGGGTATAAAATTAAAACAATCGAAACAGATCATGAAACAATCGGCGTTGATACGCCTGAGGATTTAGCCGCCGTTGCACGGTTGCTTAAAGGAAAAATTTAATGGTTAAAGAAATCAAATTTGGAAAAATTTCGTTCGGAGCTAATAAGCCGTTTGTGCTGATTGCCGGACCGTGTGTCATTGAAAATAAACAAACTGTTTTTAAGATCGCCGAAAAACTTGTCAAGATAACATCGGCTCTTAAGGTGCCTTTTGTTTTTAAGGCCAGCTATGACAAGGCTAATCGCACGTCGGTCAATTCTTTCCGCGGGCCCGGCATTGCAGAGGGCTTGAGCATTCTAGATGAGGTTAAGAAAAAATTTGGGGTCCCGATTTTAAGCGACGTGCACTGCGTGCATGAACTTAAATTCGCGGCAGAAGTTTTAGACATTATTCAGATCCCTGCTTTTTTGTGCCGGCAGACGGACCTTTTGGTCGCCGCTGGCAAGACGGGAAAAATCATCAATGTCAAAAAGGGGCAGTTTTTGGCGCCGTGGGACATGAAGTCGGTCGTCAAAAAGATAGAAAGCACAGGCAACCACAAAATTCTTTTAGCCGAGCGGGGGGTCAGTTTTGGATATAACAATTTGGTGACCGATTTTCGTTCGCTTGCGATTATGCGTGACTTAGGCTATCCTGTTGTTTTTGACGCTTCGCACAGTGTGCAGCAGCCCGGCGGGTTGGGCGAGTCTTCCGGCGGCAAAAGCGAATTTATTCCGCTATTAGCCCGCTGTGCGATTGCGGCCGGGTGCGATGCGATTTTTACCGAAACGCATCTGGACCCTTCCAAAGCGCTTTCTGATGGGCCCAACATGATTGCATTGGATAAGTTAGAAGTGCTTTTAAAACAGTTGATAGAGATTGATAGGATTTTAAAGAGAAATAAATAATTGAAGGCTGCCGATAAATTTTTAAGGCGAATTGAAACGCAGCCCTGAATTTCTCCCGCCTCAAGGCGGGACATCTACCAGGGACCGTTTCTTGAGCCGTAAAATTTATCGGTAGCCTTCAACAGATTATCCCAATATGCTTACTAAAGCCAAAGAAGTCATACACATTGAGTCTCAAGCGATTGCCGCTTTAGCCAAAAAGCTTGACCGCAATTTTGTCAAAGCCGTGGAACTGATTGCCAAATGCCAAGGCCGTGTGATTGTTGCCGGCATGGGCAAGACCGGCATTATCGGCCGTAAAATCGCTGCCACTTTATCCTCGACGGGAACGCCCAGCATTTTTATTCATAGCGCTGAGGCGGTGCATGGGGACTTGGGGCAGGTGACCAAAACGGATGTCGTGATCGTTATTTCCAATAGCGGCGAGACAGAAGAGACAACACGGCTTTTGCCATTACTTAAGAAAATTGGTGCTAAAACAATTGCCATGACCGGTAGTCTTAAGTCGAGCTTGGCTAAATTTAGCGACGTTGTCCTTGATATTTCGGTGGAGCGCGAAGGTTGTCCGTTGGGGTTGGCCCCCATGGCTTCGACGACAGCGACCTTGGTGATGGGCGATGCGTTAGCGGCGTGCCTGATTCTCAAAAAAGGATTTCGCAAGGAAGACTTCGCTTTTTATCATCCCGGCGGATCTTTGGGACGACGTTTATTGCTTAAAGTTGAAGATTTGATGCGAAAAAGCGATCATTTTCCTAAAGTGCGCCAAGAGCGTAAAGTCCAAGAAGTTCTTTTGGCGATCACCAAAGCGCGCTGCGGGTCAGCGTGTATTGTGGATAATAAAGATAAGCTGGTCGGGATTTTTACCGACGGAGACTTACGCCGGCATTTGGAAGAAGGGCCCGATGTTTTACAAAAAACGGTCAAGGATGTGATGACCAAACGCCCGACGACGATTTTGCAGGACAAGCTTGCGGCCGAAGCGTTTGCCTTACTTAAAGGGAGAAAGATCGATGAGCTTCCTGTTATCGACAAACAGGGCCGGTCGGTGGGGCTTTTGGATATTCAAGATTTACTTAAAGCGGGGTTGATTTAATATGGATAGCGCACTCAAAGAACGAATTATGAAAATCAAGGTCCTTGCCTTAGACGTCGACGGTGTTTTGTCGGATGGCAAGATCATTGTTGACAATCATGGCGGAGAAATTAAAAATTTTGACGTGCAGGATGGGTTTGGCATGGTTTTATTTCGCAAGGCTGGTTTTAAAATGGCTATTATTACAGCCCGCAATTCAAAGCCGGTTGATTTTCGCGCCAAAGATTTAAAGGTCGATAAACTTTATCAGGACGCGTCCCCTAAAATTGAATATTACAAGCGCATGTTAAAAGATTTGGAAGTTAGCGACGAAGAAGTTTGTTTTGTCGGCGATGATTTGCCGGACTTAAATGTTTTGCGGCAAGTCGGGTTTGCCGTCGCTGTTGCCAACGCGGTTGACGAGATTAAAAGGGAAGTTCATTACATTACGCATAAGCCGGGCGGCTGTGGGGCTGTGCGGGAGGTCATTGAACTGATTTTAAAAACGCAAGGCAAATGGGATGAGATTATTTCAACACTTTAAAACATGAAACGAATATTTGTTTTTCTTTTTTTCATTTTATTATCTTTTCCTGCTTTTGCCCAGCAGGGGGCACAGCAGTTTGAAAAATTTAATTTGCAAGGGTATACCGATGCGGGTGCAAAGTCATGGGATGTCAAAGGCGACACAGCACAGATAGAAGGCAATATCGTCAACATTAACCATGTCGACGCCAACCATTATGGACAACAGCAAGTGAATTTGACCGCGGACAAAGGACAGCTTAATAAAGACAGCGGAAACGTTCACTTGGAAAAAGATGTTGTCATCACAGCCAAAGAAGGCGCAGTGCTTAAGACGGACCATTTGGATTGGGACAAAAACAAAGACACCGTCAAAACGGATGCTCCTGTGGTGATTACCAACCCCGCTCAAGGGATGACAGCAACCGGTGTAGGGTTGACAGCCCATCCGAATTTGCAAACTGCGCAAATGCAAGAAGACGTCAAAGTCACGGTCAAAAATGAAAAGACCCAAGCGCAAACCGTAACGATCACCTGCGATGGGCCGATGGAAATTGACCAAAAGAAAAATAAAGCGACGTTTACGACCAACGTCGTTGCAGTTGAGACGGACCGGACGCTCAAAGCGGACTTGATGGAAGTTTATTTTGACCCTGTCACGAATAAGATCAAAGAAGCCGTCTGTACCGGCAATGTTCAGATGATTCAAGGGGGCAATGTGACCAATTCCCAAAAGGCTGTTTATAATGGGACTGATCAGACTCTGACGCTTTTTGGCCGCCCAAAGCTTATTATGGTCACAGGCGATAAAGAGATGATGCCGGGCTTCAAGGACAAGAAGACGGACAAATAACTTCCCTTTTTTAAAAAAAATATTATACTGGTTGTTCTTGAATTTACGGTTTGAATGCTTTTTTTCGTTGTTGGACAGAGGGTCAAAATGTCGCTGCATTTGCTGGAAACACGAAGTCTTACAAAAAGTTATGGCGGCCGCAAAGTTGTCGACGGGTTAAGTATCAGTGTCGGCCGTTCTGAGATCGTCGGGATTTTGGGTCCCAACGGCGCTGGAAAAACGACGTCATTTTATATGATTGTCGGGATTATTGCGCCGGATTTTGGCCAGATCCATTTTGACCAGATGGACATCACCAAAAAGCCTATTCACGACCGCTGCAAATTGGGGATGGGTTACTTGGCGCAGGAGTCATCGATCTTTCGAAAATTGACCGTCGCAGAAAACATCATGGCGGTTTTAGAAACATTGGATATCAGCCCGCGCGAACGAAAAAAAAGACTGCAGGGTTTGCTTGAGGAGCTGAATATCGCGCATTTGGCGAAAGCCAAAGCGTACACTTTGTCCGGCGGGGAACGCCGCCGCTTGGAAATCACACGCGCTCTGGTCACCAACCCATCGTTTTTGCTTTTGGACGAACCGTTTTCTGGGATTGATCCGATTGTCGTTGCAGAAGCGCAGGAAATTATTCGGGACCTTAAGAAAAAAGGTTTGGGCATTTTGCTGACCGATCATAATGTGCGCGAGACCTTGTCGATTACCGATCGAGCGTATCTGGTCGCGGACGGAAAGCTTTTAATCTCCGGAACCGCCGAGGATTTGATCAGCAACCCGCAGGCGAAACAGATTTATTTGGGTGAAAAATTTAGAATGTAAACGTTGTGAAGGTAGCAAAATAATATTTAAGAAAAGAGGATGCAGATGGACCCCTCGCTCATTGCATGAGCGATGGATCATTATCTGCATAAGGTAGCAAAATAATATTTAAGAAAAGAGGATGCAGATAATGAAAGTCGCTGTTAAAAAAGTTGATGCTTTAAAACGTGAATTGGCCTTTGAAATTTCGAAGGACCGTGTTGCCAAAACCCGCGCTGAGATTATGCAAGAGATTGCAAAAGTCGCGAAGGTCAAGGGATTTCGCCCGGGCAAAGCTCCTAAGCAAGTTGTCGAGGCCCAGCATGGCGCTTTAGCGCATGAAGAAACGCTTAAAAAACTTATCCCTGAGGTTTATCAGGAAGGCATTACTCAAGAGAAGATTGACGCTCTTGACCTTCCCGAGATTCTCGATGTCGAATTTAAGGACGGGATAATCCGGTTTAAAGCGCATGTCGATATTAAGCCGCAAGTCAAGCTCGGAAATTATAAGGGGCTTAAGGTCACCCGTAAAAGTTCTAAAGTCACCGAGGAAGAACTCAACAAAACTTTGGATTATTTTAAAAACGCTCAAGGCGGCGAAAAACAACAAGTCGTCGATGACAATTTTGTTAAAAGTTTAGGGTATCCGAGTTTAGAGGCGTTTAAAGAATCTTTAACGCGCCAGATGGAAATGGACAAGGACCGTCAAAATCGTTTGGATGTCGAGAACCAGATTGTCGAAGCTTTGATCAAGGACGCTCAATTAGACGTCCCGTCAACTTTAGTCAAACGTCAACTCGAACATCGCATGGAAGAAACGATGCATCGGCTAAAAGAGCAGGGCATGCCGGAGGTGGAAATCAAAAAGCGCGAAGAGGAAATGCGCAAAGAGTTTCAAAAAACGGCAGAGAAAGATGTCAAAGTTTATTTGATCTTGGATGCAATTGCAAAAGCCGAAAACATTCATACCCATTCCGAAAAAGAAAGCCTTCCGGCGAAAGTGATGGCCTTCCTATTAAAGGAAGCCAGCTGGGAAGAAGCGAAATAGTTTTTGTATTAGGTAAAGTGATTTAAAAATTGTGGGTTGTGTATTGTGCGGGTGGCGCGAAGGGGAGTCCTCTGCCGCCCGCAGCGTTAAGCGAGGACGGCAGAGTACCGAAGCGACAGGACCCGCAGGCGGCATAATGTTTAATCAAAGGAGCGATGATTATGGATATCAAATCACAGTACTTAGTCCCGATGGTCGTCGAAAAAAGTGGACACGGAGAACGCGCCTATGATATTTATTCGCGTCTGCTAAAAGATCGCATCATTTTTATTGGGACCGCTATCGATGATAATGTGGCGAATTTGATTATTGCCCAGCTGTTATTTTTGCAAAGCGAAGATGCGACCAAAGACATTAACATTTATTTAAACAGCCCCGGCGGCTCTGTTACCGCGGGACTGGCGATTTATGACACGATACAATTTATTAAGCCCGATGTGTGCACCTATTGTATCGGACAGGCCGCCAGCATGGGCGCGGTACTTTTAGCCGCTGGAACAAAGGGAAAACGGTTCTCTCTGCCATACTCACGGATTATGATTCACCAGCCGTGGGGCGGGGCGCAGGGAACGGCGAGTGATATTTCAATTCAAGCTAAAGAAATTTTGAGAATGAAAGACGAGTTGACAAAACTTCTAGCTCGTCACACCGGCCAAACTTTTGAAAAGGTCTCGCTGGACTCCGACCGTGATTTCTTTATGTCCGCCGAGGAAGCCAAGACGTATGGACTTGTCGATGAAGTCCTTTACACCGTTAAAGATAAAAAGAATAAATAAAGGAAAAAATATGAAACGCACTTTGCTTTTAACACCCGGGCCGACGCAAGTCCCGCCGCGTTTGTGTGAAGTTCTAGGACGTCCGATTATTCATCACCGCACCCCGCAATTTCAGGCTTTTCTTAAAGAAGCGGCGCAAGGATTGCAATATGTTTTAAAAACAAAAAATGATGTTTATATTATGGCCTCATCCGGTACAGGGGCGATGGAGGCGAGCGTGGTTTCGTTTTTGTCGCCGGGCGATAAAGTGATTGTCGCTGAGGCTGGAAAGTTTGGGGAGCGCTGGGTCGAGCTTTGCAAAGCCTACGGCATAAACGCGCAGGTCATCAAAGCGCCGTGGGGCCAAAATGTTTCACCTTTGGAAATTAAAAAAGCACTCGAGGCCGATAAAAGTATTAAGGCGGTTTTTGCCACCCACAGCGAAACATCGACGGGAACCAATGCGGACATTGAAGGGATTGGTAAAGTCGTCAGCCAAACGCCTGCCATTTTGATTGTGGATGCGGTCAGCGGTTTAGGGGTACAAGATTTACAGACGGACAATTGGCACGTGGACGTCGTCTGCAGCGCTTCGCACAAAGGCCTTATGCTCTCTCCGGGGGTTGCGTTTATTTCTGTGTCGCCTAAGGCGGACGCTTTACTTGCCAGCTCAACAATTCCAAAATATTATTTTGATATCCGCAAATTCAAAAAAGCGTGGACGCAAGTCGATACGCCTTTTACACCGGCTATCGGGATTGTCATTGCGCTGGTTGAGAGTTTGAAAATGGTCAAGGAGACTGGTCTTGAAAATATGTTTAGCCAATATGCCCGTTTGGCCAAAGCCACCCGAGCGGCCGCTTTAGCGCTTGGCTTATCGCTTTTTGCCGATGAGAGCGCGATTTCAAATGTTTTGACCGCGATTCGCGTTCCCGACGGGATAGATGCGGATAAAGTCCTTAAACTGATGCGGGATGTCCATGGGATCTCGGTGGCTCCGGGTCAGGATGCCGTTAAAGGCAAGATCATCCGCATCGCGCATATGGGGGTCATTGACGAGTATGATATTTTGACCGGTATCGCGTGCTTAGAAAAAGTCTTAAAACAGTTAGGTCATAAATTTGAAATGGGTGCCGGTGTCGCTGCGGCGCAAAAAGTTTTTAATCCGTGAAAGGTGTTGGTCATGAAAATTTTAGTCAGCGATAAACTCGCTAATGAAGGAATGGAAATTTTAAAGGCGGTCAAGGAATTTCAAGTAGACCTTAAGACAGGCCTTAAACCCGAAGAATTAAAGGCCATCATCAAGGACTATGACGCTTTGATTGTGCGCAGTGAAACTAAAGTGACCGCCGAGATTCTTGAAGCTGCAGATAAACTCAAAGTTATCGGCCGCGCAGGTGTCGGGTTGGACAATGTGGATTTGGCGGCGGCAACGAAAAAAGGCGTTGTGGCGATGAATACCCCCGCAGGCAATACGACCTCAACGGCGGAACACACGATGAGTTTGATTTTGGCCTTGTCGCGCAATATCCCTCAGGCATGCGCCACGATGAAAGCCGGCCGCTGGGACCGTTCCAAATTCGGCGGGGTCGAACTTTATGGAAAAACTCTCGGCATCGTCGGGCTTGGCCGTATCGGGGCAACGGTGGCGAGCTTTGCCAAAAGTTTTGGGATGAAAATTATGGCGTTTGATCCATTTTTGTCAAAGGAAGTCGCCGATAAAATTGGGGTCAGAGTTGTTGAACTGGAAGCTTTGATTAAGGAAAGCGATTATATTACTGTCCATATTCCTAAAAATGATGAGACCACGGATCTTATTTCTGAGAAGGAATTTGCGATGATGAAAAAAACCGTGCGCCTGATCAATTGCGCGCGCGGCGGGATAATCAATGAAGCGGCGCTGGCCAAGGCTTTGGAAGAAAAACGGATCGCAGGATGTGCTTTAGACGTTTTTGACGTTGAGCCCCTGCCGCCGGATAGTCCTCTGTTAAAATTTGATAATTGTATCACGACCCCGCATTTAGGCGCGTCGACCTCTGAGGCCCAGATTAATGTCGCTATTGAAATTGCCGAAACAGTCAAAAACGCATTGTTGGGCCACGGGATTATGAACGCTGCTAATTTCCCGTCGTTAAGCGCAGAAGCGTATAAAGTCCTTGTGCCGTATATTGATTTAGCCGAGCGGATTGGAAAATTCGCGGGCCAGCTGGTCAACGGACGTTTAAGCGGGATTAAGGTCACCTATAGCGGTGTTGTGACAGAATACAAGTCGGCCCCATTGACGCTTTCTTTAGTCAAGGGACTTTTGTTGCCGATTCTAGGCGAGACGGTCAACTCGATTAATGCGATTGATGTCGCGCGCGAACGCGGCATTAATGTCGTCGAAGTCCA
>JAYRHV010000043.1:0-7861 GCA_041907165.1 Candidatus Omnitrophota bacterium
CCTGCTGTTGGTCAACATTAAGGGCCGTCAAAATAATAATCGGAATATCTTTGGTCTTCTTATCTTCACGAAGGCGGCGCGCCAATTGATACCCGTTCATTTTAGGCATCGCGATATCACAGATGATAAGGTCAGGAACATTCTCAAAGGCTTTATGAAACGCTTCTTCTCCATCCACAGCCGCGATACATTCAAAGCGTTTTTCCGCATCCAAATGATACGTCAAAAACTGCACAACCTGAGGATGGTCATCGACGATTAATATTTTCTTCTTGCGTAAAAATGCGCCTTGAGCAAACTGCAATAATTCATTGGCATTCATCCCATCCTGCGGAAAACTGGCTATACTAAACTGCAGCTTTACTTCAATGGGTTTATCCTCATAGGTTATTAACTTCGAAAAAACCATCTCTTTGATTTTTGTACTGATACTTGCAGATTTTGCTTTATCTTTATTGGGCAATAAAATGATGACTTTATCAAAACTATATGGTGTCACAAAATCCGCATCTGATACGCATCCATGGGCAATATCAGAAAGTTCGGCTAAAACTTTCTGGCAAGCCGCTTGGCCTCTTAAAGATTTTATTTGGTCAAAGTTTAAAATTTTTATCAGTACAAGAGAAAGCTTTTCGTCATTCTTTTTTGCATAAATCTGCTCGAGATGAGCATTTATGATTCGGGTACAAACAACCGTTGGCGTTTCATATTTAGGAACCGTAAATTTAAAAGTTGTTCCTTTATCAACTTGAGATTCGACCGAGATCCTCCCGCCGTGCAATTCAACGATTTCTTTACTAATCGCTAAGCCCAGTCCCGTCCCTTGATCTCCCGGGCCATCTTTTCGGCCAAATTGTTCAAATTTTTCAAACACTTTAGGAATATCTTCCTTAGATATACCTCGACCGTTGTCTGAGACAGATATTTCCAAAAAGTCCCCATCTTCCTTAGCCGAAATACTCACACGCCCAGAAGACGGCGTAAACTTGATCGCATTGCCCAACAAATTCGTCACAACTTGAATAAATTTGTCTTTATCGACATGGATCGACGGCAAAGATTTTATCACGCCGTTGTCAATGGTAATGTCTTTTAATTTTGCCGACATCTGAAATTGATCGACCAACTTTTGGATTACCCCGCTGCAGTGAAGTTCGGTTTTGCTAAGATTGACCTTTCCCGTTTCAAGTTTTGAAATGTCCAAAATATTATTTATAATACGGATTAAGCGGTCAACGTTTTCAAGCACGTCAGCTAAGGTTTGAGCCTGTTGCTCATTGATCTCTCCTAGTATCTTTCGATGGACAAGAGAAACCCCTTGGCGAATGATGGCCAGCGGTGTGCGCAATTCATGCGAAACCGTCGAAACAAAATTAGATTTTAAAACGTCTAATTTCTTTAATTTTTCTGCATCCTTTTCAAGCTCTTTATAAAGGACCTTGATCCCCTCATTGGTCTCAGCGGCGACCCAAGCGGCCCTGTCATACATTTTTTTTATTTTGATATGCGCAGCAACACGCGCGATGACCTCCTCGGGAATAATTGGTTTATTGATAAAATCCGAAGCCCCCATCTCGATGCCCTTTAACCGGTCATTTTCTCCGGTGAAAGAAGAGACAAGAAGAACAGGGATAAAAAAGTTCTTTTTCTTTCCCAATTCGGTTAAAGTCGTAAAACCATTGATATCGGACATCTGAATATCCAAAAGGATCACATCCGGCGGATCTTCATCAATGATCGCTAAAGCCGAACGCCCAGAATCCGCTTGGCGAATTTTGTATGGGACTGTTGTGCCTGAGAGAATCTGTTCTAACAATTCTCTGTCCGGCTGATTATCATCGACAATAAGAATTTTGTTCATATAATTATTTTTTAAAATATTTCATTAATCTGACTAATAAAGGCTGACAGTCTGATGTTTTTACACAATATTCATCCGCGCCCATATCGCGCGCCTTGCCAGCGTTAACCGCGTCGACAACACCTGTCATCACAATAATTTTTACACAATCCCCGCAGGCTTCTTTAATTTTCTGGCAGGTTTCAAAACCATCCATCCCGGGCAAGTTTGTATCCGTGATGACTATATCCGGTTTTAACGCCGTCGCCTTGGAGAGTCCATCTTCACCTGAAGTTGTTATAAAAAGTTCACAATCAAGGCCGTTTTCTTCCAGAGCCTCCTTAATAAGCATCTGGTCACCTTCATTATCTTCCACTAGCAATATTTTTTTAGTCATGCAACCTCCTAAGCTCCAAGCTTGGGTAACTTTACAATTGAGAACCAAAAGTCTTCAATTTTTTTAACCACATGGATAAACTTATCAAAATCAACAGGTTTTTTAATATAACAATTTGCGTAATTATCATAAGCCTTGATTAAATCCTCTTCAGCTTCCGAAGTTGTCAGCACAACGACAGGAATCCGCCGCAGAGTCGGATGTTTTTTAATATCTGCCAACACCTCACGTCCATCTTTTTTGGGCAAATTCAAATCCAGCAAAATCACATCCGGCGTAATAGCATCGACATATTTTCCTTTTTTTAACAAAAAGTCCATAGCCTCTTCCCCATCGACAACGACCGAAAGCGTGTTTCGGATCTTGCTCTCGAGCAGTGCTTCTTTGGTCAGTTCAATGTCGCCGATATTATCCTCGACAAGCAATATTTCAACAAATTCAAGCGATGACATTTTGATATCCTCCCTAGTAAACTTCAAGTTGATTCTTCTTGCTTTTTAAGTTCATTATTTAAATCTTGCGGACTGATTAGCCCATCTTCAACTAACATTTCCCCCAACTTTTTCTTTCGGTCCTTGGGGATTGTAAAGAAAAACTTGGCCCCTTGACCGGGCTTGGACTCGACCCAAATCTTTCCGCCATGGCGTTCAACGATCTTTTTGCAGACAGCCAAACCGATCCCCGTGCCTTTATATTCATCCTTTGTATGTAATCGTTGAAAAATAATAAATATGCGGTCTTTATATTTTTCATCCAGCCCAATGCCGTTGTCCGAAACACAAAAAACCCATTCCCGCTCTGTATCCTCGACGTGTATCTGGATTTTAGGCGGCGTGGGCCCATGGAACTTTAAGGCATTGCCAATCAAGTTCTGAAACAATGAAATTAACTGGACATCGTCTCCAAAAACAACAGGCAATTTTTCAGAAAAGACTTGCGCGTTGTTTTCTTTAATCGCAATTTCCAAATTGGTGATGGCCTTTTCATAAACCTGATTTAGATCTGTCTCTATAAATTCTTTGCCCTTGGTCCCAAGCCGAGAAAAAGCCAAAAGGTCATTGATCAACTGCTGCATACGACTGGCGCCATCTACTGCAAAATAAATATATTTTTTCCCTTTTTCGTCTAAAAGATCATTATACCGTTTCTCTAAAAGCTGGGTATAACTGGCGATCATCCTCAAAGGTTCCTGAAGATCATGGGAAGCGACATAAGCAAATTGCTCTAATTCTTGATTCGAACGCTCAAGGTCTTCTCTTAACCTTCGCAAATGGTCTTCTCTCTGGCGGCGTTGCGTCGTATCCTCTTTAACGGCGACAAAGGCAGAAATATTTCCCTGTGCATCTTTAATCGGCGAAATCGATGCAGCCTCCCAAATCACTGCTCCTGATTTTGTCCTGTTATTAAATTCCCCTCTCCAGACCTTACCCGATTTGATCGTGTCCCAGAGATGTTTATAAAATGAAAGCGGTTGATATCCTGACTTTAAAATCCGCGGGTTCTTGCCTATCGCCTCTTTTGCACTATATCCAGTCACACGTTCAAAAGAGGGGTTAACGTATTCGATCGTTCCTTCGGTATCTGTAATTACTATAACCGCAGAGCTTTGTTCGACCGCTTGCGACAATCTGAGGTTGGTTTCTTCGCTTTTTTTGCGTCTGACAATCTCCTTTTCAAGTTCATTGCGAGAAGCCATCGTTTCTTTTAAATGCGCGACCGTTTTGTCAAATGCCTGGGACAGTCGGCCTATCTCATCAGGGGAATCGATAGCAAATTTATGATTAAAATTCCCTTCCCCAATCAACATTGTCGCTTTGCGTAATTCTTCAATCGGCTTGATGATCGAATTAACTGTCGCGCTTGCGATAAGGGCCACGGACAAAAAAAGAATAGCGCAAATAAACAGGATAAAATTTCTAATCGCCGCAATCGGCTTAAGGGGCTGCTCAACATCGGTCTTTGCCGCAAGCCCGCTATCTTTTTTAGAATCAGTAATGATGTTTACTTTGAAAGAATAATTGCCTAACAGTGCCGTTTTGTTATAAAAAAATATGGCGGAACACACCAAAACAATTGGAAGGATTGAAACTGCAAAAAATGAGACAAAAAGCTTTTGTTTGATAAGCATATGTAATGACGAAAAGCGATCGCGAATAATCGAGTCAACACATTAATATAACAAAAGTTAGTAAAAATACTTATTAATTAACCAATATTTTTACTTGAATATAGGATTTGAATAAAAGTTATTGCGGGATTGTGGAATAAAAAGGCAATAATCTAAGGGGTATATCCATTTAGCGCAACACAAATAGCTGGGTATAAACCGAGACATAAATGGACTTGGCAGTTTCAAACGACGACATGAAGAAATCAACAACGGAATATTCCGAAAAATTAAGCGTGAGCAAAAGCGCAAACAAAATCAAATTAAAAATATACGTGAGGCTAAATAAAAACAAATAATGCGGTTTTAGACTGCTGTTATCTTCTTCAAATTCCGCGTGGGCCGAAAGGATAAGGTGCATCGCAAAAGTAAAGCCCGCAAAAAACATCAAATAACTTTGCGCCGGCTTATAGTCAAAAAAAGAAATCGTCACGTAGGTCGCCACCAAAATGATCGTCGGAATAATGGGAATAAAAAGCGGGACCACCGCGGCCAAGAGGGGCACGGATTTAAAAATATCGCCAAAAATCTTTTGTCCAAATTGAAAAACCCCCTGCGGGGTATAAAAGAAAAGCTGCAAAAAAACATACGTCCCCGCGCCCCACAATAGATAGGGCAACATGGCGCCTACTTGCGGCAATTGTTTGACAAAACTAACTGTGGCCGCATAACAAATCGGCAACAGCAGGATCGCAAAAACAATTTTGATAAACATAAAAAATGCATCACGCATAAACCCACTCCTTCGTGGACGGAAAATATACCTTTATGGCCGAGTGATTTTTTCTACCCCGCCCATATACGGCCGCAAAACCTCGGGGATCAAGACCTCACCGGTTTTGGTTTGATAATTTTCGAGAATTGCAACCATGGTCCGCGCTAAAGCGACACCCGAACCGTTGAGGGTATGAACAAAAGCTGTTTTTTTTGTTTCGTGATCTTTAAATCGAATATTCGCCCGGCGCGCTTGAAAATCTTCAAAATTAGAACAACTTGAAACCTCCAGCCAATTTCCCAATCCCGGCGCGTGTGCCTCTAAATCATAACATTTGGCCGCGGCAAAACTCATGTCCCCGCTGGCTAACATCAAAACCCGATACGGCAGCTTAAGCAGCTGCAAAACTTTTTCGGCATTGCCCACCAGCGCTTCGAGCTCATCGTAAGAGGTTTGCGGCTTAACAAATTTGACCAACTCCACTTTGTCAAACTGATGCACGCGCACAAGGCCGCGCGTATCTTTGCCGTACGAGCCGGCTTCCCGACGAAAACACGCGGTGTAGGCGGCATAATAAATCGGCAATTGCTCATCGGGCAACATTTCATCACGATGAATATTGGTCACCGGCACCTCAGCGGTGGGGATCAGATACAAATCCTCGGGAGTAAGATGATACATATCATCCTTCATCTTGGGCAACTGGCCTGTCCCCGTCATTGATGCCGCATTGACCAAAAACGGCGGAAAAATTTCGGTATATCCATGCTGGCTGGTATGCAAGTCGAGCATCCAACAATACAAAGCCCGTTCAAGACGAGCTGCGGCTCTTTTGTAAAGAATAAAATTCGAACCGCTGATTTTGGCCGCTCGTTTAAAATCAATAATGTCTAAAGACTCGGCTAATTCAATATGTGTTTTGGGCTTAAAATCAAATTCGTTTGGCGCACCCCATGCGCGCACGACCTTATTATTGGCCGGCCCACCGACGGGAACCGAGGCATGCGGCAAATTCGGAATCATCAGAAGAAAACTGCCAATCTTTTCATCCAATTCGCTTAATTGCGGCTGTAACTCTCCTATGCGCTGGCTGATATCTTTCATCGCCGCGATTTTTTCTTTGGCATCTTTTTTTTCTTTAATCAAAAGACCGATTTCTTCGTTGGCGAGATTGACCTGCGCGCGCAGTTGATCGACCGTCTGGGTCATGGCGCGGCGCTTTTTGTCTAATTCAAGCAAAGCGTTCAAGTCAATGTTAACATTTTTAGCTTTAAGGCCATCCTTGACAGCTTGAATATTTTCACGAATAAGTTTGAGATCTAGCATAATTTTTAATCAATTTATTGTTGCTGTTGTTGCGACGTTTGTTCTTTGCTTAGCTGAGCATCTTCCAGCAAAAGGCGCGTGTGTTCCAAAAGTGTAGCGGCGCTAATTGGTTTTGACAAAAAATATTCAGCTCCGACATCATAGCAATCAATCACCTTAGTCGGCGTGACCGAACCGCTTAAAAAGACAATCGGGATATCTTTGGCGTAACTTTCGCTCTTAATGCGTTTGCAGGCCTCTTGTCCGTCCATACCGCCAATCATCAAAAAATCCAAAAAGATCAAATCCGGCTTATGCTCACGCGCAAGCTCGATGGCCTCTTCCCCGCTTTTGGCCAATAAGACACGGTACCCGTACCCAGTTAAAGTGCGCTCCATAAACTTTCGTTCTACTTCGCCGTCGTCTACGACCATGACCAGCTTGTCGGTATTCGCAGGATTTTTACGGCGCGCAAAAAAACCAAATAATTTATTCAACATATTTGCGGATTATACCAGAAATCTTTTTTTAAATCACGGGAAAGTTGGAGAAAAGCCATTTAATAAAAGTAAAAAGGCTCATCTAAAAAAGATAAGCCTCTTTACTTTAAAAATTCTAAAATTCCTATTTTTCCTTCTGCAATGTTAAAGAAACACTATTTTGACTTAATTCTTTAGCACCAGGAGCAGCTAAGCCAACAAACGGAATAAGAATTAAACAACCCCCAATAATATCTAGGACACCAACCATACTCATATTTGTACCAATATCGCGAGTCATGGGATAAAAACCATCCTTTTTTGCCATTATAGATACCGTTTGATCTCTCCGCACCATTGTTGTTGCATTACCATGTCCTACCAATTGTCCATTGACATATATTTCTGCATCAGATTCACTAGCATTTACACTAATTTGTTGTTGTGAACCAACCAAAAAAGAACATCCTGTCTGCGTGAATAAAAATACAGAACATATAAATAATGAAAAAACCATTTTAAAATAAACAAACATTAAACCTCCCCTTGTTAGAATATCGGTTAATAATCCCTGATCTATTTTCCCGCAAAATACTCTACAACATTTTTGTTCATAAAATATATGATCATATTGGAGTAAACAAAACAAATTGTAATTAAAAAAGTTTTCTCCATAGTCGTGCTTTTAATAAAGAAAAATAAAACCAGAATAATTAGTACTGATAAAATTGATATGCTGATCAAAGCAATTCGAGCCCAAGATGCCTTTAAAATCAAACCAAACCCAATAATTACGTATACAGCATTGATAATCAACTTAGACAAAAGAATCGGAGAGCATGAGAAATGCTGTGTCGCTAATACAAAAAAGTTGGCTATTCCGACTCCAATAACCAAAAAAGCAAAAAATTTAACTCCTATTCGCATCGTATTATTAATCATATTTTTGAATTCTATA
>JAYRHV010000044.1:0-3594 GCA_041907165.1 Candidatus Omnitrophota bacterium
CTCAACCCCGCTGGCGGCGACGAGGGCGATACGATCACCAGCGCCAACAATCGATGACCCCGCGCGATTAACTTCTGATAAATTATGCGTGACCGTTAACGGCATTGAAGCAAACTCAAAACTCAACCCTTCTCCCCCTGAAAAGTATTTTCGGGGGATCAAATCCCCGTCGGGGCTAAACTCTTCTTTAATAACGTTGTAAGCGCCTTGTTTGAACGCTTCTAAATACTGTTCATACACTTTTTGTTTGATGTCCTTAACGTCGGTTTCGACACCTTCAATTTTATTTTTGTCGGCGTAAATTTTTCCTAAAAGAGAGTCTTTTAGCGCTTTTTTGTACCACGCGGCTAAAATAACACTTTGATACACTTGACGGGTCGCGGCAAAATTCTTGCCTGTGTTGACTTCTTCAATGAGCTTTGGCAAGATCAGCTGGCGAAAGACGACGGTAGAAACGGATGAGACATTAGACGTTGGAGGTTGGACGCTGGTAGTGTTGCTTTTTTCCAGCGTCGAGCGTCCAACGTCTAGCGTCCCGTAATCTTCATCCAACATCACCGTCAACTTGCTTTCCGTAATATACGCAAAACCGTCCTTTTCGACGACTGTTGCGCCATCGGGGACGATCCAGACTTTGTTAAAGTTGTTAGACGTTGGTGGTTGGACGCTGGTGGAATTGTTTTTTGCCAACGTCCAGCGTCCAGCGTCTAGCGTCTTTTCTAACGTCGAGCGTCCAGCGTCTAACGTCTTTGCCTTATTAACTGCATCCCAATATTTTTTTCCTAATTCCGTGTCGGGGTTGGTTAACGACGCAGCCAACTGTTTAAGCACATAATCCTGTTCGAGCATCACCTTTCCCATTTCAGTCTGTCCCAGCGCGTCGGGGATGATCCGGTCTTTTTCATACGGCGAAAGATTGACCCACGCGTCCTTGTCGGGAATCGTCATTGAGGTGAGAAAATATTTGATCAGCTTCGTGCTTTCGTCTTTGAGCAGGTCATTAGCTATTTTTTCCTGTCCGCGGTCAACGATGAAATCAAACAACAGCGGATTTTCGAGATGCACCGTCATCCCCCGCAAAACAGGCGGTTGAAAAGAAGCAGTTAACCCAAAGTTTGGAATGGCAGTGAGCTGGCTGCCCGCAGGCCCAGCGAGACTAAACACACTAAAGCAAAGCACAACAACGATGCTGATCGCTTTTCGGTAAAAAAAAGTAAGTTTACGGCAGAAAAAATTGGGCATATGCCTCTTTCGCAAATCTAAAAACACAAAATTTTCAATGGGAAATTGAACGAAGAGCTTACAGAGCGTACGTATAATATAAGTCTTGATACACTCTCATTTAATAACATTTTTAGGCCTAAAAAGCAAGAAAATGGCCGAGTCATTTTGGGGTGTTAGGCGAGCAGTTTTTCTTTCAAATCTTCGGGGATTTGGGTCGGCTTAAAGTCTTTATTAAGACAAGCGAGCGTCACTTCGGCTTCGACCATCAGTTGCCCTGTTTTTTTGTGGGTGATTTTTTGTTCAAATATCAGCTGTGCGGCCGTGACTTTGACAAGTTTAGCATCACAGACAATGACGTCCCCGTAGCGCGCCGGGCTGCGGTAAGTGACGTTGCATTTGCGCACCGCATAAACCATCCCGCGCTCGTGAAACATTTCAACACTCATGCCCTGCTTGTCTAAAAACTCGGTACGGGCCTCTTCCAAATATTTTAAGTAGTTGGCGTAATAGACAACGCCGCCGGAATCGGTATCGTGATAAAACATGCGTTTTTCCATAGGAATCCTTTTCTATTTTTTAATCGGGTATTTATTTTTGAGAAGTTTACGTGTCACTTTATCGATATCGAGCTTTTGATTGCGCATCGATTGGAAAGCGATGTTAGAAAAGTCCGCATTTTGCCGGCTAAACTCAAGCAAAGTCACATTGTATCCTCGTCGCTGTACGACGCGCCATGATTCAACTAAGGTTGTAATGACGATATTTTGCGGATCGCGGCAGCGGCTGGTCAAGGTTTCTAATATCCATTCAAATTCCCGGACTGTTGCGTTAGGTGGAGTGATCTTTTTTTGCAAAAGGACATTTTGTGGATTTTGGGCACGCTCGTTAAGCAATGCAAGTTGATAACCATAAGAATTTTCATCCGCGAATGATTTAAACGCCACGGTCAAAAATATCAGGACTAAAAAAAAGCGTCTAAGCAAAAGGTTATTTGTCGTCATAAAAGTATTTCTTTTTAGCATCCCTGTCAAGGCGTGTAAACAAAAATCGATTAGATTTTTCCTGTTTAAAGATAATGGTTTATGTTATATTAAAATTAACCAATAACTTCATAATAAAATACATTTTTATGTTAAATGACGATAAACGATATCTGCCTCGCTGGCAAGTCAAAAATCGCATTGTTTATCATTTGGAAGGGCAATCGTCTTTTCATAACGCCCAAAGCCGTGATATAAGCGCGGCCGGTGTCTCGTTGCTTACACAATTTCCTTTGACGAAAGACCAAAAACTTAGACTAAGGATTTATTTATTTGATGACAAAATCGTCGAAGTCGAAGGTTCCCCGATTTGGGTTAAGGAAACAGATGAAGGCTATTTAGCAGGGGTTGGTTTTCTCAACACCACAACGCAAATTCAAAATCAAATATTGCAGTACGCTTTTGAAATCAAAAAAAGTGATGTTGTCAATCATTGGTTTGAAGGCTGGAATAATAAGTAAACAAATCCACATAATTCTTTAAACTCAAATTTTCTGCACGTTCCTCGCCTGTCAACCCGCACTTTTTAAAAGTTGCGCAGGCATCATTTCCTACAATCGATTTAAGCGAATTAGAAATCCTTTTGCGTCTTTGTCCAAAGGCCGTACGGATTAAGGTAAAAAGTTTAGTTTCATCGTTGACTTTAAATTCTGGTGGGCGAAAGGTCAGTTTCATAAAACAAGAAGTCACCTTAGGTGCCGGCTTAAAGCTCGACGGCGGGAGCGTAAAAAGGATTTTGATGTCCGTGTAATATTGCGCGAAGCACGATAATGAGCCGTAATCTTTGGTGTTAACCTTGGCGGCGAGCCTTTGGGCAAACTCTTTTTGCACGGTAAAAAAGCAAACGGGAAACAGGCCTTTATAATCAATGAATTTTTCGATAATCGGCGTGGAAATGTAATAGGGCAAGTTGCCGATGACCTTTAGGCCCGGCTTAAGAGTCGTAAAGTCGAATTTTAAAACGTCAGCGTCAAAGACCTTAAATTTTTCTGCCGAGAATTTTTTTTGTAATTGTTCACAGAATCGTGCATCTTTTTCGATCGCGTAAACTTTCTTAACGCATGGCAAAATCATTTCGGTCAAATGACCCAAGCCCGGTCCGATTTCGATAATTTCTTCCTCTTCATTAAGCTCGCATGAGGAGAGAATCCTCTCTTTGGCCTTGGGGTCGACCAAAAAATTTTGTCCTAAATGTTTACGTGGTGCAAGCGGGGGTCGTGGTTTCATGAATTTACATCCTCACCGCGTGGGCGTTTTGTAACAATAAATTATTTAGATAAATGTATTCTTTCCCAGAAGCGGGGGGAAGAATAAAGACGTCGGCCAGATA
>JAYRHV010000045.1:0-7537 GCA_041907165.1 Candidatus Omnitrophota bacterium
ATTGGCAAACATACCGGCAAATTGACCTTAGGCGAAGATTCGGGCTTGCAGGTTAAGGCTTTAGGCAACAAGCCCGGTATTTATTCGGCGCGGTTTTCGGATCCAAACGCGACGGATGAAAAGAACAATGACAAACTTTTAGCGTCGTTAAAAAATGTGCCGTTATCCAAACGCCAAGCGCGCTATCGTTGTTTTGTCGCTTTATCAGACGGCGATAAACTTGTCGGTGTTGTCGATGGCAGTTGTGGAGGGTTGATTACAACACAGCGCCGAGGGACAAACGGTTTTGGCTATGACCCGTTATTTCTCATTGCACGGCATAACAAAACATTTGGAGAGCTTGAGCCCCAGATCAAAGCTAAAATCAGCCATCGCGCCCGCGCTTTAAAAAAACTTAAAGTCCTTCTGGCAAAATATCTGGCCGGCTAATTATCCCAAATGTCTTCCAGCATCCCGTGAATGCCTTCAAAGATTGACCCTGTTGTTTTTTCGAGAATTTTAAAAGGCAGGATTTTGTATTTGATTTTGGGGTCCGCAAGAGAACCTGTCAGTTTGATCCCGACGACATTTTTTACCATTTGAGAAATAATAGTTGTCGGAACAGCTTGCAGGGCCGAAGCGCTGACTAACGGTGCTTCGCGGACCTTGGCGACCACGTCAAAGTTAAGCGTTTGGTCAAAGCCCAGAGAACCGCGTGCGGAAATATCCGCAGGAATACTTTTTAAGATAAGGTCTTCGGTATTTAAACGAGCGTTTTTTATCGTAAAAGTGGCTTTGCCTTGGGTAAAGGCAATTTTGCGGTAATCTTCGACGAGTAAGTTGCTAAACAGGACTTTCCAAATTCCTTTGAGCATTTCCAGCTCCAGAAGTTTTCCGTCGGTAATAAGAATCGCGCCCTCGCCTTCGACGGTTTTGTTTTCCCAGAGCAGTCCTTTGGCTTTGACATTTGCCGATAAAAATCCGGATAGGTCCTTGTCTTTTAACGCGGGAAAATTATCTTTAAGATTCTTCAGGTCAAATCCAAAAAGGTCTACCGAAACTTCGCTTAGGGCTTTATCTTGCGCAAGCGCAATATTTGCGTTTGCGCTAAATTTGCCGTCATAAACAAAACACTGGAGTTTAATATTCTGGTGCTGGTCAGGCAATGTGGTGAGCTTCGCAGAAATGTCTTTAAAGGGAACGCCATAGATTTTAAGAGCCGGGGCTGTCGCTATCGCTTTGATAAAGATTTTTTGCCAATCCAAGCCCGGGAGGATGTATTGGCCGTCTAAATGGATTATTCCGACGGGAGATATTTGTTTTAGCCGGTCTTTTACTTTTGGGAAATGCTCAAGGTCCGTTAAATCCAGCGCTATTTTTCCGGTTAGGTCAAAATCCGGCGGGCCGTTTTGCAGTTGGACAAATCCTTTAAGATCAAAGGCGCTGTGATAATATTCGCCTTGCAGCATCGAAAAAGAAATTTTATTTTCAGACTTTGTCCCGATGAGCGAGACTTTAAAATCTTTGCCTTGGAGCGTTGTTTGAAGTGACGGCGATTTGAAATGTTCGATAACTCCGGTGATCAAGAGGTTTTCTTTATTGAGAGTCAGGGTGAGGTTTTTGCTGGAGGCTTTATCAGGGCCAAAAGAAAGCTCTCCTTTGAGGTTTTTGATTTCCCCGATTTTGTCAATCCCCTGCAAAGTGTCGTTGGTAAAATGGATTATCCCGCTGACTTTAAGCGCATTATCGTTAAGCGTTGGATCGCGGGCAACAGTTAGGTCCACTTGGGGGTTGCCTAAAAAGACAAGTTTGTTGGGCCAGTCAATTTCCAAATCTTCGGTTGTAAAATATCCATGGGTTTTGAGGGCAAAGTCAGAGTAATCGATGGTGAGGTTTTTGCCAGAGGTGCTGCCTGAGATTATCGTTGACAACAAAGTCCCGGTAAATCCTTGAGCCGAAAAATTCGGGACGTTCCAGTGAAAACCTTTTTGATCATGGTTAAAATGCCATTGCATGAAGTTTGAGCTTGCGACAATATCGCACACAGGATCTTTGAACGTTGCGTTTGCGATTTTGCTTTCAGCGCTAATGGCAAGAGCGTTGTTGTCTTTGTTAAAAAGGATTTTTTTAAGCTCTATATCCCCGGTCAACTGTTCTTGTGCGTAGTATATTTTTGTTTTTTGTCCCAGAAGATTTCCGCTCATCGAAAAATGGTCGCCAATTTTTTGAAAAATGATTTGATTGCCGGAAAAGTTTTCAAAAGAAATATTGTTGGCTTGGGCGGTGATTGTTGTTTGAGGGGCCACAAAGGATCCGGCTAAATCAAAATTGCTTCTGTTTTTGTGAAATGTAAAATTCTTAGAAATCACCGTCCCTTGTGTTTTGACCGGCACATCCGTTTTTGTTGTAATGTTGACCAAAGAGCTGATGGAACCTAAGAGCGTCCACTGATTATTTTTCAAGTGTACCTTCAGGTCAGCGTCGGTAATGATCCACTGGTCAAAGACAACATATAAAGGAACGCCGGTCAAATTGATCAAGCGGCCAGAATCCAAATTGTGTGTTTTAATCTCGGCGGTCAACTCACCCCAGCAGAGAAGAAGCTTCCCTTTTGCGCTAAACGTCGTTTGAGTAGGGCGCATGGCAAAACGGGATTCAAAGTTAACCGCGTTGGGTAAGGACAGATGAACCTTGGCATCAAACGCTTCGAGCTTTTGGGTATCCCGTCGGGTCGTAACAATGATTTGGCCATTTTCAATCAGCAGAGCGCCTACAGAGAGATGTGATTGTTGCGCTGTTGTGTTTTGGGGTGGTTTTGCTTGGGGCGATTTTTGTGTCAGAAGATCCAAAAAATTCCATTGGTTTTGGCCGTTGCAATTAAGGCGGACCACGGGGTTTTCGACAGTCACCGACGGAATAAAAATGTCTCCGGGGTGAAACAAGTTGGGGAACACGACACGAAATCGGATCGTTTGAATCTGCGCAAAGTTTGCGTGAATATCGGTTTTTTCGGCGATGCGAATATTTTGGAGAACAAAACCTTTGGAAAGACGAAAGCTGATTTTTTCAATCGATACATCGCGTTTGAGCAAAGCGCTGGCTTTGGAGGCGACGATATCCTTAGCTTGCAAGGGCAAAAAAATAGTATTGAGATAAAAAATGCTTAAGCCTATGATTATCAGAAGACAGAAGAAAATAAAAATAATTTTGGAAACCCAGCGCATGTTGCGCATTATAGTGCAAGAGCTCTATTGATTCAAGAGAGCCCGACGCTAAATTCTCCTTGAAAGATTAGAGTCTATCGGTATAATAAAAAGGTTATTTAAAACAAATAAGTTTTTGTGCCGCAAGAGGTTTTGTTTTAGAGAAAGGGGAAAGTTATGTCGGTTGTTGAAGTTACAGAAAAGAATTTTGATAAGGAAGTTTTACAGTCGTCCTTGCCGGTTTTAGTCGATTTTTGGGCAGAGTGGTGCGGGCCTTGCAAGCAGTTAAGCCCGATTGTCGATGAAATTGCCAGCGATTTAAAAGGGAAACTTAAAGTCGCTAAAGTTAATGTGGATGAGGCGGGAGAATTAGCGGGGGCGCACAATATTATGTCGATTCCGACTTTGATTGTTTTTAAAAATGGAGAAGTCGTTGACCAATTTGTCGGCGCTATGGGCAAGACCCAGCTTTTAGCCAAAATACAGCCGAGTTTAGGGTAAGGACGTTTATGTTGATCACTTTTTGTAAATCCAAAATTGCGCATGCAACGATTACCCAAGCGCAGCTATATTATGAAGGCAGCATCACCATTGATGAGGCTCTTCTTGAAGCGGTTGACATTATCCCCGGCGAAAAAGTCGAGGTTTTAAACGTGAATAACGGCAGCCGTCTGGAAACTTATGTGATTGCGGGCAAGGCCGGCTCCGGCGAGGTTTGCCTTAACGGTCCGGCGGCGCGTTTGGGGTTTGTGGGGGATAAGATCATCATTTTAAGCTATGCGTTAATCGACCAAGCGCAAGCCAAGCAAGCCAAAACAAAAATCGTCTATCTTACCGAAAAAAATCATATTCGGGCATGATTCCCAAATTAACAATTAGACTTTACGGCGATCCGGTTTTACGAAAAAAGGCGGTTTCGGTTACCAGCGTTGGCCCCAGCGAACGGATTTTAATCAAAGCGATGTGGGCCGCGATGTACGAAAACAAAGGCGTTGGCTTGGCCGCGCCGCAAGTGGGGATTAGCCAGCAGATTTTTGTCGCCGATGTCGGCCAAGGTCCTTTGGCGATCATTAACCCTAAGATTTTAAAAAAAATCGGCAGCGAAAAAATGGAAGAAGGCTGCTTGAGCATTCCCGGCATCAAAGTCAATGTCAAGCGCCCCAAAGAAATCGTTGTCCAATATACCGACGAGCACAACCAAAAAGTCGAAACGAAATTGGGCGAACTTTTAGCGCGGGTTTTTTTGCATGAGAGCGATCATCTCAACGGCAAACTCATTATTGATTATGCCTCTTTAACTCAAAAGGCGCTGTTGCGAAAGAAATTAAACGATATCAAGAAGTTAAGCAAAAATTTATGACCATTTCTGCCTCTGCGCAAAATCAATCGATTTTTCCGGTCAAGGTCTCTCGTTTGCCGGCGTGGTTACGGCAAGAAATCCCCAACCCCCAACAAATTCAGGGCATGAAACAACTTTTTCGCAAGAGCCGTTTGCATACGGTCTGCGAAAGCGCGCATTGCCCCAACACCGGCAAATGTTGGGGAGAGGGTGTAGCCACGTTTATGATTTTAGGCGAAATCTGCACGCGCGCCTGCCGCTTTTGTGCGATTGATGCCGGACGTCCCACAGAATTGGATTTGGCAGAACCAGAGAATGTGGCCGCGGCTGTTAAAGAACTGAATTTGCGCTATGTCGTCGTCACTTCAGTGGCCCGCGATGATTTAAAAGACGAAGGCGCTGTTGTATTTGCCCAAACGATTTTGGCCATTAGAAAGCTTATGCCGCAAACCAAGGTCGAGGTTTTGGTGCCGGACTTTTCGAATAAGTTAGAAAGTTTGCAGACCGTCGTCCGGGCCAAGCCGCAGGTGATCAGCCATAATGTGGAAACAGTCCGACGGCTTTCGCCTGTCATCCGCCCGCAGGCAGATTATGAGCGCTCGCTTGTGGTCCTTAAAAACTATAAAAAACTCGACGCAAATATTTTTACAAAATCAAGTTTGATGGTGGGCCTAGGCGAAAAAGATGAAGAGATAAAACAGGCAATGGCTGATTTAGTTTCTGCCGGGTGTGATATTTTGACCATCGGACAATACTTGGCTCCATCGTCGATGAAACGGCATTTGCCGGTTGTCGAATTTGTATCACCAGAAAAGTTTAAAGAGTTCCAAGTGCTCGGCTACCAAATGGGTTTTAAACATGTGATGTCGGGAGCTTTGGTACGCAGCTCTTTTATCGCCGAAGAAGGGTATAATGGGTGCATGGAAGCTTTGGGTAAAAAATGAGCGAAAAAATTAAAAACATATCGCGCGCTGTTTTGCCTTTTGTATTAAGCGGTGCGCTTCTTTGGTGGTTGTCGACAAAGATTGATTTTGTCCATACTGCGCAAGTTGTCAAATCCGCGGACCTCAAATATATTTTTTATGCATTTATTCTTTTTATGGGGATCAATCTTATTTTGATTACCCGTTGGTTTGTTTTTATCAAAGCACTTAATTTGCATGTTGGTTTTTCAAAAGCGGCCCGGTATTCTTTGATCGGCCTGTTTGGCAATTTGTTTTTGCCCAGCGCTGTCGGCGGCGATTTGATCAAAATTGTCGGGCTTTGCTCAGGATCACAAGACAAACCTAAGGTCGTTGCCTCTGTGCTTGTTGACCGTTTAAGCGGGTTTGCGGGGATTGTGGTCGTAGCCATTGTTTCTTTTGTCTTTGGTTACCGCTTGATTGAGGACATTTCCATTGCCTTTGCAATCGTCATCATGGCTGTTGTCTCGGCGGGAATCGGCATGGTCCTTTTTAATGAAACAGCGTATTCGTTTTGCTGCCAGATTTTTGGTTCTTTCCCTCAATTTAAAAAAAGTTTAATGCAAATGCATTATGACATTGCTCTTCTTAAAGGCCGGCAGGACGCGATTTATAAAGCCGTCGGGCTTTCGTCTTTGTCTCAGGTGGTACTTGCGGCAACTTTCTTTTTTGTCAGCAAAGCGCTGCATCAGGATGTGTCATTGTTTTATTTTGTCATTATCATCCCTCTGATTTGTGTGTTATCGACAGTCCCTTCCATCGGCGGTTTAGGGGTACGCGAAGCCGGCGCAGCGTATTTTCTTGGAAAAGTTGGTGTTGCTTCCGGCGTTGCGGTTAGTATTAGCTTGATGAATTTTCTATTCATGGCTTTTGTGGGTTTTTTAGGCGGGATATATTTCTTTTTGACCCAACCTAAAAAACCGTAAGCTAGGCACCAAACCACTACTCCCGTAACCTTTTATAAAAAATCTATTCAATGTCATTGCATTTTGTTTTGGACGGTTATAATCTGATAAAGCAGGATACGCATTGGGGCCTTTTGCGGCTTGAGGCAGGGCGTCTTGCTTTGGTCAAACATATTGAAACCAAAAGTTTGCAGGGCAGCCGCAGTAATTCTGTTACGGTTGTTTTTGACGGTCAAATTGGCGGTTGCCAAGAGTGTCACTTGTCAGGCATCAAAGTCGTTTATACCAGCGGTGAAACGGCTGATGATTGGATCAAGCATTTTGTCGAGGATTCGCCAACGCCTAAAAATATTGTTGTTGTCACCGATGACCGGGATATTCGCCATTTTGTCCGTGCGCTTGGGGCAGCCATTATGGGCAGCCGCGAATTTTTAGAAGGCCGTGGGGTTAAGCGGCGTCAGGCAGAGATAGCCCGAAAGTTAAAACAAGCCCAAACGGACAAAAAAGAAATTTCGAGCGTCGTTGAACATAAGATTACTTCAGAGATGAGTAAAGTCTGGCTAAAGGGCAAGAAATGACAAGTGCACTTTTGTACTGTGCACAACAATTAATAACTAAGATTACACAGTGCAAGGCCATGAATTTTATATTCAACTATTTCGTCGGTTTGATTGTGTCGACGGGCGAAGCTTTGTTTTTTTTGTTGGATGTCGTAACCTGTGTGGTCAAAGGCAAAATTCGCTGGGGCGAAGTTTTAAAACAGATTTATGTCCAAGGCGTGCAGTCGGTTGTCATTATTGCTTTGACATCCTTGGCCACGGGCGCGGTTTTGGCCCTGCAAAGCTATGTGATGCTCAACCGTTTTGGCGCCAAGGAAGCGGTGGCCCAGTTGGTCGTTTTATCCTTGATCAGGGAATTAAGCCCGGTGTTTAGCTCTTTTATATTTTCTGGAAAAGTCGGCGCACGGATTGCCGCGGAATTAGGCACGATGAAAGTCAATGACCAGATCACCGCGACACGGGCGATGGGGGTTGACCCAGTCGAGTTTTTGGTCGTGCCGCGGATAGTCGCATGTTTTATGGTGTTGCCGGGCTTGGTTGTTTTTTCGGAGCTCGTCGGGGTTTTTGGCGGATATCTCGTCGGTGTTTA
>JAYRHV010000046.1:0-4564 GCA_041907165.1 Candidatus Omnitrophota bacterium
AAAACGTAAAAGTCGCTGACGTGGCCAAAGCGGTGGGGACGCCGTTTTATCTTTACAGCCACAATACGCTCGTCGATCATTTAACAAAGATCCAACGCGCTTTTGCGAAAGTCAACCCAACCGTTTGCTTTGCCATGAAATCCAACGGCAATTTAGCCGTCCTCAAGACTTTGGCTAATTACGGTGCCGGCTTTGACATCGTTTCCTTAGGCGAACTGCACAAGGCCCGCAAAATCGGCGCAGACCCTAAAAAAATTGTTTTTGCTTCCGTCGGAAAAACAGAAGATGAAATCGCAATTGCCCTTAAGGCAGGGATTCTTTTTTTCAACGTCGAGTCTGTTCCCGAACTTGAAGAGATAAACCGCATCGCCAAAAAAATGGGCAAGGTCGCTCCGGTTGCTTTGCGTATCAATCCCGACGTACAAGCGGCGACGCACAATCATATTTCGACGGGAACATTAAAAAATAAATTTGGCATCGACTTGGCCTCGACACGCAAACTTTTAAAAGAACAAAAAAAATATAAAAATATCAAAATTTCTGGCTTGCATATTCACATTGGCTCGCAAATCACCAGCGCCTCACCCTTTATTAAGGCCATTAAAAAAGTCATCGAATTCTTAGAAAGCTTGCGCGCACAGGGAATTGATATAGAATATCTTGACATTGGCGGCGGCATGGGCATTATTTACAAAGACGAAAATCCCCAAACCGCCCAAAATTACGCCGACGCGATTTTGCCTTACCTTGAAAAAACCGGACTTAAGATTGTGATGGAGCCGGGTCGGTTTATTGTGGGAAACGCCGGAATTTTTGTCACCAAAGTTTTGTATTTGAAAGACAATGGCTTTAAGAAATTTTTGATTGTTGATGGCGGGATGAATGATTTGATCCGTCCTTCGCTTTATGGCGCGTATCACGAAATTGTTCCTGTCAAGATGAGCAACGCCAAAACAATTGAAGTCGACGTCGTCGGGCCAATTTGTGAAAGCGGCGACTTTTTAGGTAAAGGCCGTCAACTACCGGCTTTAAAAAAGGGTGATCTTTTGGCTGTTATGAGCGCCGGCGCTTATGGTTATGTGATGTCAAGCAATTACAATGTCCGCTGCCGCGTGCCGGAAGTTTTGGTCAAAGGGAATGAATTTGCAGTAACAAAAAAACGAGAAACCTACGACGATTTATTGAAAGGGGAAACGATACCGAAATTTTTAAAAATTTAATTCGTCTTGCGCCAGTATTAACACTATCCGTGCTCAAACAGTCCTCGCTCCAGTCGCTTTTTCTAAAAATAAAGGCGATCAGGTAAGCGACTGGGCTGCGGAACTCGCCGGATAGTGTTAATATCGTCTCAAGAAATAAAAACTTATGAAAAAATCACTTTTCTTCACAAAAATGGTTGGGGCGGGCAATGATTTTATTGTCATCGAAGCGAATAAAAGCCTCGATTACAAAAAACTTGCGCTCAAAGCCTGTCATCGCACCAGTGGTATCGGCGCCGACGGAATTTTGGTACTCGAGAAATCCAAAACTGCGGATTACCGTATGCGAATTATCAACGCCGACGGCTCCGAGGCTGAGATGTGCGGCAATGGCGCACGCTGTATTGCAACGTATATTGTCCAAAATAAAAAACCGGCCAAAAAATTATTTTCGATTGAAACGCTTGCCGGCACTATTTTAGGCGAAGCCAAAGGCGAAATTGCGCGCGTGCGTTTAAGCGAACCGAATGACTATCGACCTAATATTGCTTTAGACTTAAATGGCAAGACCATTCATGTTCACTATATTGATACCGGTGTGCCGCACACGATTGTTTATGTCAACGACTTGGGCGGCATCGACGTTAATAAAATCGGGCCGGCAATCCGCTATCACAAAACGTTCGCCCCGCGGGGAACCAATGCCAATTTCGTCGAGCAAATTGATAAGAATTTAGTTGCCGTACGCACCTATGAACGCGGAGTCGAAAGCGAAACGCGCGCCTGTGGGACAGGCAGTGTGGCGGCCGCCATCGTTTCTTATCTGCAGGCTAATCCCGGGACTTTGCAGCGCGATCAAAAAAAAGCGCTGATGAATGTTTTGACACAAAGCGGAGAAACACTCGAAGTTACCTTCGACATCATCGCTCAAAAAATCACCAATGTTTGGCTAAAGGGCAGTGCAAAATTTATCGCCTGCGGCGAGTATTTTTACTAAACTTAAGGAGGAAATGACAAAAAATGTTTAAAGGGTCTATCGTTGCGATCGCTACACCGTTTAAAAATGGAAAAATTGATGAAGTGACTTTGCGCAAACTCGTGGAGTTTCAGATCAAAAGCGGGACAAACGGTATTGTGCCCTGTGGCACGACGGGCGAATCGCCGACTTTAAACAACGAAGAACATGAACACGTCATTGACGTTTGCATTCAAACGGCCAAAGGCCGCGTTCCTATTATTGCCGGGACAGGTTCTAATTCGACAGCCGAAGCGGTCGCATTAACACAACACGCCGCAAAAATGGGTGCCGACGGTGTTTTACAGGTAAGCCCCTACTACAATAAACCGACGCAAGAAGGTCTTTACCGCCACTTTAAAGCGGTTAGCGAATGTGCGGATATTCCCATTATTCTCTATAATATTGCCGGCCGCACCGCTGTTAACATCGAACCGTCGACCGTCGCACGGCTTGCGCGCGATTGCAAAAATATCGTCGGTGTCAAAGAAGCCTCCGGGTCCCTTGACCAGATGCAAATGACCAAGCTGCTTTGTCCAAAAGATTTTGTGCTGCTCTCAGGCGATGATGCGCTTTTGCTGCCTATATTAAGTATAGGCGGGGTGGGTGTTATTTCCGTTGCGGCCAATATCGTCCCCAAAGATATTTTAAAAATCATTTCCAGCTTTAATGCCGGAAAAATCGACGAAGCCCAAAAAACCCATTATAAAATTCTGCCGCTGCTTAAAACTTTATTTATTGAAACCAATCCTATTCCTGTTAAAGCGGCCATGGCTTTGATGGGTTTATGCTCGCCGGAAATCCGTCTGCCATTATGTGAAATGTCAACAGCTAATCATGAACAGTTAAAAAAAGCATTGAAAGATTATGGATTGCTGAAAGGATAAAAATGATTCGTCTTGCCGTAAGTGGATGTCAGGGAAGAATGGGCCAAAGAATTACTGCGCTGGCTGTGTGCGATAAAACTTTTAAACTCACAACGCTTCTTGAACGAACCGGGGTGACCGGTCAAGTTGAAGGTATCGCAATCAGCAGCTCCAATGAATCTTTAAAGGGGTGTGACGTTTTAATCGAGTTTACGACGCCAGAAGCAACGATGGCCAACCTCCAAGCCTGTATCAAGCATAAGGTCAAAATGGTCATCGGCACAACAGGTTTGAACGACGCGCAAAAAAAAGAAATCAAAAAGGCGTCCGCAAAAATCCCCATTGTTTTTTCGTCGAATATGTCCATAGGGGTTAATGTTTTCTTTAAGGTTGCAGAGATGCTTTCTAAAAGAACGCCTGAGAACTACACGGTCAAAATGGTCGAAGCCCATCATATTCACAAAAAAGATGCCCCCTCCGGAACAGCCAAAACCATTGCCGAAGTCATTGAATCGGCTTCGTCAAAAAAAGTTGAAAATATCGAGTCGATCCGAGAAGGGGAAATCGTCGGCGATCATAAGGTCATCTTTGAAAGTCCAGAAGACACTATTATTATTTTTCACCACGCTAAAAGCCGTGATATTTTTGTCAAAGGATCGCTCGTCGCTGCAAAATTCTTGAAAAAGAAAACTAAAGGATTGTTCAACATGCAGGATGTTTTAGGGTTAGGAAATTCATCACGGATGAATAAACCGGCTACAATGGTTGAAAATTGGCAATGGAGGATGCTTCCAAAAGAATTGAATGGTGAGCATGTTAAAACGTTAGTCCAGATTGTTCAAAAAACGCATAGAGCGCCATAAAAAATCTTAAATAATTAAGTGTAATAAAAAATAAATTATCTTGAGTCGATAAAAATGCAGTGCTAGAATCCGAATCAATCATGAAAAGAATCTTCCTCGGTATACTTATCTTAGTCATAGCTTTGAGTGGATGTAGTTTATTTGGCTCAAAAAAATCTTCGCGTCGAATTAATCCAGATGATTTAGTGGTTAAGTTAGAAGAAAAGGGAGTTGTTGCTGATAACGAAGTTGTCAATGATGGTACTGTCGTTGATTCTCAAAAGTTAAAAAGGGGCGGCCAAGTCATTGTGACCCCTTTTTCTCCTGGTGCTGATATCGAGGCTAATGATGAATTTGATAGGATTACATTAAAAATGATCCGTGGTATGGCAGATGAGTTTTCGAAAGAATCTTCTAAATTTGTTTTATTATCTTCAGAAAAAGTGGATGATGCTGATTTTATTATAGAAGGTCGTGTCACTGAATTGCAGAAACCTTCTATGATGAAAGGAGTCATGCTTAAAAATAATCGGTATCGAATGACTGTGCAGGGAAAATTAATTGACCGAGATACGGAAAAACCGATTGCAATTTTTAGTGATGAAGTTACAGGAAAAAATAAAAAAGACACATTAGATGTGT
>JAYRHV010000047.1:0-2999 GCA_041907165.1 Candidatus Omnitrophota bacterium
CTTTCAAATGCAATTGCTCCGAGATACGGTCCCACGTATAATAGTAAACAAGCGCAGTTGTCAGCTCGACTAAAAAAACAACCCATTCCATCGCCCAAGCAAAAACAAAATTATGGATAAGCGTACTGGTCGCCTCCGGCGCCGCTAAACTAATCGAAAACCAAATCCCAACCCCTGAGACTGTCCCAAAGACGCTGGTTAAAATCAAAAAAAACCGCGAATGCGCCTTGACCACTTTTAACCAATCGCGCCGGCCTTGCCGAAGGGCTTTGCGCTCTGCCAAATACAGATACAAGCCGCCTCCGACGGCAAACTGCGAAATCATCACGTGAAAAATGGCAATCAGGCCAATGACCCAGCCGCTGCCCATATGTGGAACGTCCCAAAACGGATAATTCATTTTTATCTCCCGATTTTATAAAGCAGCATAGCCCCAAATGGTTAAAATCACCAAAGCCGCTAAAGACAATAACCCAAAATACGTCGCATGCTTGGCCCTTTGACCGGATTTGCTATTGGGGTCATAGAGCGGGACCAAGAACCACAAAAAAAGTCCCAGAGTAAAAAGGATAATCCCCAACCCTTCGCCGATAGCGCCGGGAAACCAATTCCCAAAAACTTTTAAAATCTGAAAGGGAACCATAAAATACCATTCCGGATGAATCCCCTTGGGCGCAGCTTTAAGCGGGTCAGCCATTTGTCCAAGTTCCCAAGGAAACATCGCCGCCAGCAAAGTCAGGACATTTAACACGATAAGCCAAACGGCCAAATCTTTCATAATAAAATTCGGAAAAAACGGCACGCTTTTCTTGTCCTTAGCAGGCAACGCTTCAATCGACGGTGGAGAAGCATTGCCGTGTTTTTGTACCAGCCACAGATGAAACATCAAAAGAGGAATAAACAACGCCGGCAAAACAACAACGTGCAAAGCAAAAAATCTCTGAACAGTAAATTCCGAAACTTCCGGACCCGCGCGCACAATATCAGCGACCAAGGGACCAATCCATGGGATCGTCGTGGGAATTTCAAGCCCGACCTTTGTTGCGAAGTAGGCTAATTCATTCATCGGCAAAAGATATCCGCTAAACCCAAAAACCGTAGTCAACAGCAAAAGCAAAATCCCGCTCCACCAGCCAAACTCTCGGGGCGCACGATAAGCTTTCATAAAATACACTGAGAACATATGCACAAAAATCGCCGCGACCATCAAGTTTGCCGCCCATGAATGAAAGGATCGGATCAGCCAGCCAAAATTTGTGTCAAACGTAATTTGGCGCACCGACTCAAAAGCGTCAGCTCCGGGCCGGTAATAAATCAAGAGCAAAACACCCGTCACCGCCTGCACTAAAAAAAGAAATAAAGAAATCCCGCCCCAGTAATACCAAAAAGAATGCTTATGCTGCGGGACTGTTTTATGCTTGGCAAATTCGATAATTTCTGATAACCCTAAGCGTTCATCGACCCACGCCCACAACGCGTTTGACTTTTTTGTCATACCCTCTCCCCATTTATCCTCTTGAAACCAAAACTCCGTCGGCAACAACTTTTGCGACATATTGCTTAAGCGGCTTAGGCGGCGGCCCGCTGATATTTTTTCCGCTCTTAGCATCATATTCCCCGCCGTGGCAATTGCAGTGGATGACGTTACGCGCAGGCTGATACTCGACGGTACACCCTAAATGTGTGCAAACCGCATCTAAAGCCACCCAGCTATCGTCCTTGTGATGAATGAGCATCGCCGGACGCGAACCGAACTTAAACATCATCACACTGCCCAAAGGCAGCTTGTGCGCATCTTTTAAGTTAACCTCTTTGATTGCCGCCAAACCCTGCGCGCGTTCTGCGGGGGATGTTAAATACCGGTATACCGGATACCCGACGGCAGCCGCATAACACGCGCCAACCCCCATCAAAACAAAACGCATAAAATCCCGGCGGGTCATCAAATCTTTTTCTTCACTCATGACAATTCTCCTTCTGCAATTGGCTTAGCTTTCATCATGACCGAAATCAGCCACACTAAGGAAGCGATTCCCAATCCGAATGTCACAAAAAATAAAATAAGCACCGACCAATTTGTATAAACCGGCAATTGCCAAACGTCATAGCCTTTGCTGTAGAGCGTCAAATCCCGAATCCCGTCGCGCAAAATCGTCCAGAGACCTACCGACAAAAGAACCAGCGCTAAGGCACAATACCCAGCCGCATACGAGCAGGGTTTTTTTATCAGAACTCCGAGGGCAAAAAGCAATATCACAGCAGACAAAGCATACCAGAAGATCGGCAAAGCATGGTATAAAACATTGCCCGCCAAGGCCTGTTGGACAGATTCAGGCTGGTTTTGCAAAATAAAATAAAACTGACTGGCTTCCAAAAGAATTCCGACGGCAGCGACGCACCCGCCTAGCCCAGAAAGATACTTATTCAAAGGTTTTTCAACCGTATTGCGGCCGGCAATCCACACCATCCACAAACCTGAGACGGTCAAAGCCCCAACAATCATAAACAGCCAGCGGGGCATCAACGTCGGGTCAAAGGGGGGCAAAAACGCGCCCAAAGGACAGGCCGAGTACATTGAGCTCCAAACTTCAGGTTTGAGCATAAGCGTCATATTCGTCGACAAAATCCTCGAAATGCACAAAGCCAGCACCCACGCCGTCAATCCCATGCCCCAAACACTTTTGCCCTCGGCCATCCCGTCGGAAAACTTATAAAGCGTCCAGTAACAGGCCATCAGCAAAAATATAATTGAGATCCAAAAGGCACCGATCAAGACACTGCTGGTATACAAAGCCGGGCCGTAAAGCACTTGCGCAAATAATAACGGCGGAACACCCAGATTGATGACATAGGTCATAACAATCGGCAACCGACGGGCCAAAGCGGCTGCCGCGCCTTTTTGCAAACTGTTTTTTTTGCCCAAAAAACTTAAAACCGTGGCCAAAAGCAAGCTGCCTAAAAGAATTTTAACGGCAATAAAGTGAAGCGTTAAAGTGAGA
>JAYRHV010000048.1:0-6709 GCA_041907165.1 Candidatus Omnitrophota bacterium
AAATTAAAGACAGCGCCTTTTTCAATATTAAGTTCGCTTTTGGGCCCACAAACGGCAAGTCAAGAGTTGGGGCGGCTGAAGTTTTTGCCAGCAAAAGCGGAATTGGTGGCGCAAGAGCAAGAAAAGATTATTTTGTTGGCCAAAGCTTTAAAACAGAGGCCTAAGGTGCTTCTGGAAATACACGGCAGTTACGACTTGACGTTGGACTGGAAGGCCATTAAAACGGAAAGTTTTTTAAAGGAATATAACGCGCTGCGTAAAGAAAGCAGCCGCAGCGAATATTGGGTTTTACAAACTTTGTTCCAGCGTCATTATGGGATCAGGCAATTATGGAAGTTGACCAAGCATTTTAAAATCAAAGGCGGTTATGATTACGAAAAGCTCAACCCCGAGATCCGCCGGCAATTAAGCGAAGATGCTTTCCCGGACAAAAAAGCGTTAAACGAATTAGCGTCACGCCGGGCCCAAGCCGTTTATGAAGCAGTGCTTAAACAACATATTGACCCGCGCCGTGTGCGGGTTGTAAGCAATCAAGAGCAACAGGCGAGTTTAGGTTTTGTGCCGCTTGCTTTCACATTGACACTTTTTGACAAACCCCCTGATGCAACTGCGGCTGATTTAAGCGCTGGGATTGATCAGGCAACGCTTGCGAAAGAAAATATATGAAAAAACAAATAAAACGCTGTCCGTGGCCCATTGCAGATGACGATGTTTATATCCGCTATCACGACGAGGAATGGGGCGTCCCTGTCTATGAAGATAAAAAGATTTTTGAATTTCTTGTACTAGAATCTTTCCAGGCCGGTTTGTCGTGGCGTACCGTTCTTCATAAACGTGAAAATTTTCGTAAAGCTTTTGCTTATTTTGACTATAATAAAGTCGCACGTTTTACTCCAGAGGATCAAGCTCGGCTTATCCTCGATAGCGGTATTATTCGGAATCGGGCCAAAATTCACTCGGCGATTGTCAACGCGCGATGTTTTCTTAAAGTCCAAAAAGAGTTTGGGACTTTTGCCAAATATATGTGGTCGTTTACCGGCGGCAAGCCGCTGGTGCATAAGTTTAAAACCCTAAAAGATTATCCGGTGTCCAGCCAACAGGCGATAGACTGGGCCCAAGACCTTAAAGCGCGCGGCTTTAAATTTTTAGGGCCTACGGTCGTTTACGCGCATATGCAGGCGGTCGGCATGGTCAATGACCATACGACGGATTGTTTCCGGTATCGACAATTAAACCATATGATAAAGAGTGCTGGGCTATGAAAAAGTTTTTTCAAATTTTTGGAATTTTAGCTTTTATCGTTTTTATTTTTGTGCTTTTGGCGGGGTTTGCGGGTTTTATTTTCCTTAAAACTTTTGACATTAAAAAGTATAAACCGCAAATTATTGCCGCGGCCACAAACGCCTTGGGACGGGCGGTGGATTTTAAAGACATTGATCTAGCTGTCTCACTCGAAAAAGGTGTCCGGGTCCATTTGACCGATTTTTCAATCGCCGAAAATCCGGATTTTGGGGCGGATAGTTTTGTGACGGTCAAAGAAGCGGACGCCGGAGTTGATCTGTTGGCTTTTATCATGTCCCGTCAGATTTCGGTGCCGAGCGTATGGATTCGCTCTCCGCAAATAACCTTGATTCGCAATTCGTCAAATGTTTGGAATGCGCAAACGCTAAAAGCCAAAGCGCAGTCTGAGTCTTCGTCAGACTCTGTTGCCCCTGTTGCGGCAATTCCCGCTATTTTTATTAATTCTTTTCGGGTGGAAAATGCCCAAGTAACACTTCTTGACCAGACGGTTTCTCCGGCCCTTAAACTCGCTGTTTCGCAGTTGACCTTGGATATCAAACAGTTTTCATTGGCTAATCCTTTTGATGTGTCCTTGGAGGCCGCTGTTTTATCGGGTCAGAAAGATTTAAATTTGGCCGGCAAAATACAACTTAATCTTGCTAATGGACAAGTGTATTTGACCGACATGGATGTGGCTTTAGATTTAGGCCAATTGCCGTTGGAAAAATTAAAGGCTTTACCGCAGCTTTCCGCGATGGCCTTGCCAAGGATTCTTGAGGGGAAGGTAAAACTTAACATTCACAAGGCGCAAATTACGCCCAAAGGGGTTGAAAATTTTAATGCGAATATTTCTTTGAGCAATGGCCGGTTTGTCGAGGATGAGATTGTCCCCGGGGTCTCTCTGGAGGCGCGACGGTTAGATTTTAGTTTGGAGAATTTTTCGCTGGATAATACTACAGAGTCTAAAATGACAGTTAGTGCCGCGCTTTATCAGGACCAAACCAATGTGGAGTTGAGCGCAAAAGTCTTGGTTGATTTAAAGAAGACGCAGGTTAAAATCACCGATGCGGAATTCTCAACCGATTTGGCCCTCTGGCCTCTTGCCAAAGTTAAATCCCAAATCGTGCTGCTTAAAAATATCGCATTACCGGAAAACCTGTCGGGTAAATTTAAAATTTTGATAAAGGAAAGTATTTTAGGTGCCGCGGGCCTGCAAACGCTTCTTTTAGATGCCAAATGGCAAGATGGCGCAATTGTCCTTAAAGATTTTATTCCCGGGGCATCTTTGGCTTTGGCTAAGACAGATATGGAGATTGGCAATTTTTCTTTTGGTAAACAATTTAGCCTTTCTTTGAAGTCAGCGTATTTGAGTGAAACTCAAAATATTTCTTTTGCCGGCGCTGTTACTTTTGATCCCAAAAGCCAAGCAATATCGATAAACAATGGGCTAGCGGAAGTTAATACCAACAGTTTTGATTTAGAGCGTTTTAAGGCTTCGGGTTTCCTGCCTTCGGGCCTACCATTTCCCCAAACGCTCGCCGGTGTTTTTCAGGCGCAAATTGCGGACCTTAGCGTTTCACCCAAAGGTTTGGGTGAAATGAAAGTCGACCTTAAGTGGCAGAACGGCAAAGTTATTTTTACCGATGTCGTCCCGGGAATTTCTATGGCTGCCTATCAAATTAATTTTAAAGTTATGGATATTGTTGCACTCAACAAACCCTTTAGCGTTGAGACAACGCTCGGGTATGAAAGCGATGACCCAAATCTTTTTTTTAAAGGGCAAGTGCTGCTTGACCTATCCGCACAAAAAGTGAATATAACAGACGCAACGCTTAAGACAGATTTTTCGAAAGTGCCATTGGAACAAATCAAAGCCAAAATCAGCTGCCTTAAAGCTGTGCAGTTGCCTGAAAAAATAAAAGGCGAACTTCTGGTAACAATTGCCAACGCCAGCGTTGGGGGTGGCGGACTTATAACACTGGCTGGTGATGTTTCTTTAAACAGCGGGGAAGTCAAGCTCAAAGAACTTGCTGTACCGATAATAGTCGCTCAGGCAAATGTTAAACTGACAGAAAACAAAATATCCGCTGATGAACTTACCGTTAATATCGGCAAAGGGCAGATCATTTCGAAGATTGATGTTGAGAATTATCTCAAAGAACAGCAATTTAACCTCACATCGCAAATCAAAGGACTTGAAATTTCTCAACTGCTTGATCAATCTAAAGCGCCCGTAAAAGTTTCGGGTTTGGTTTTTGGGAATCTCAAAGCCAAGGGCCAAGCCTCTGATATCAAGTCGATTGCCGGTGACGGGAATTTTGAAGTCAAACAAGCGCAGTTAAAGGACTTAAACGTATTAAAAACTGTGCTTGAGAAAATTTCTTTTATTCCTCATTTGGCATCAGACATGGAAACAAAATTGCCAGAAAAATATCAGGCCAAGCTTAAGAGCAATGATACATCGGTGAATAAAGTTACAGGCGCTTTTACGTTGGCCGACGGACATATTGTGCTTGACCCGATAAGCGTTGAGGCGGATGAATTTGTTTTGAATGGAAAATCACAGGCAGATTTTGACCAGAGCTATACTTTTGACGGTGCTTTTAAAATAACCAGCGAACTTTCTGCGATCATGGGCCAATCGTCCGAGGAGTTAACATATTTGTATGATACGGACAATAATATCAGTTTGCCGGTGCATATCAGCGGCAAGGGCAGCCAAATGCCGGCAATTTCTATTGTGCAATCTGCCTTGGATATTACGAAGAACGCGGCACGCAATGAAGGTAAAAAAGAGTTAGGTAAAATTTTGGATAAAGCTTTAGGGATTCCCCGTGATTCTCAAAATCAACCACAAAATCAAGACCCCTCCTTGCAGCATCAAGAATCGCCGGGCGCGCAAATCATCGGCGGCATTCTCGATAAAGTTTTTAAATGATTACGAGTTCTCTTTAGATATTGAGAATTTAAACCCCAAGACCCACGTCAGAAGCAGCATGCATTGAGCAGTTACAGCAGAGTGAAAAACAAAATTTAACTCTGAATACAGCCCACCTAAAATAATAAGGCAGGTCATCAGAAGATTAAACTCCAATTTTTTTTCACAACAGGGGTTACTTTCCAGAGCCCACAAAAAGTAAATACAAAGGCAGGAGCTTAAAACGAGAGCTTCGAGCGTATCGACAGACAATCCTATTTTAAACCGAGCGATAAGGCCCAGAGTTAAAGACAGGATAACAAGAAATAAAAAACAAAGTTTTATCGTAGTTCTTGGCGGAAAGTTTTTTAAAGTAATTAAAAATAAAATTAGAAGGAAGATAAGGAGTATTTTTTTTATCGAGCTAGAAAGTTCGTCATTGCAAATGGCGTCTATGCCTGCTGTCCCGCCAACGATTTTCAATGAAAACAAATTTTGTGCGGGTGGAAATTTTTTAATGCTCTTGTAAATCTGCGCGAGTGTTTCTGGGGCGCGATTCTGTAAATAAATTGTGACAGGCAGCACAAGTCCTTCATCGTCGAGTAAACCGCTGGATGGATTGATCATGCTTGTTGCTGCGACTAACGATGTTTTTTCGGCCGGGACTGTATTCCATTTTAGATTATTTTCGTGGAAGAAGACGTTTAATTTTTTAACGGCATCATCCAGACTCCAGACAGATCGAACAGATGGTAAGCCGGTCAAAAACCAATGGAATTTTTCCAAAGCGCTTACAGTCGCAGGGTCTGTGCATCCTTTAGTGGTGAAGGATGCCACTAATATTGAATCCAAGGAAAAGGCGAATTGGTCCGTCGCCAGCTGTTGTTCTTTTACAAAGCCATGGGTATTTCTTAAGATTTGTGGGCCAACCCCAAAATTCCCAACAACCAGCTCAGAGGATAAGGTTAGTCCAAAAATAAGCAAGAAAAACAGAAACAATGTTCTTGCTCCAGTAGATAAGGTCGGCTGGGGTAAAGACACAGATGTTGATAATCTTTTGGGAGAAGGATGGGGGAATTTAAGAAATAATCGGCGCGTTGTCAATAAGCAAATGACACCAACCAATGCCGCGCCAGCAATTTGAAAACCTATAGGCGATCCCAAGAGACAAAGGCTGATTACAGCAAGCAAGGGTTGCCATGTCGAGATATTAACTTTATGTTTGTCAAATGTTAATGTGGGCGCGGCAATATTAAGAAAGGACAAAATAAAAATAAAGAATAAGATTATAAAAATAAAAGGGTGGAAAGTTAAATTAGTGCTGCGCAGAATTAGACATTCAAAGACTAAAGTCGCTATAGGGCCTAAGAATAGAAAAATACAGACGAGAAATTGGCGCGTGAATATGTAAAATAAAAAAATACTCAGCAGCCAAGAGATCAGCAGGCAGAGAGTTGTGTAAGTTAATGCTTTTTGCACTTTTGTTGTGTACGGAACATAGCCTAAAAGTGTTGAATGTATCCGGTTGTTTTTTGGCAGAAGCTGTTCAATTTTTTTTGAGAGACTTGGGCCGTTTTCGGCCCCAAGAAATGGGACTTTGATCAGGGCGCTTTTGAAATCATAAGAAACCAGATACCCAAGGTAAGGTGATTTCATTAAGTTGTTTTTGATTTGTGCATAGTTTTCCTGCGAGTAAAAGAAATCTTTAGGCACGAGGGGGCCGCCCTCGAAACCATCTTTGATAATATCCCTGTACTCGACATTGTTTGTAAAAATAGAAGCGATATGGGGGCGGTCGACCCCGGGCAAATAAAATATATCATCGGTTAGCTTGCGAAGATTATCGAGAAAATAGGGATTAAAAATATCTGCACGGGTGTCTGTTAAAATAATGGAAAGTTGATTGCGGTGGTCGAGGTTTTTGGACTTCATGAAATCCTCGCGAATATTTTTTGACGAAATCAGGGCAGTGGGATCCTCATTAATGCGCAAGGGCAAGAAATATAAAATCACGATTCCAACAATAGGTAGAGATAAAAGAAACAGGAATTTTTTAAACATATTAAAGCCCTAAGTCAGATTTGGCGATACGTGTTATTCCAAATTCCCCGACGAAAATAAGTGCATCTGTAACTTCAATAAGCGAAGAAATATCTTTAGTCGGTGAGATTTTAAAGGGATGAAACAACCATGGGTTTATTTGTCCGATTAATAGACGTCCTCGTTGTCCGGCTAAAATGACTCGTCCATCGTGAAGCTGACAACCGCCCAGAAGATTTTCATCGCTTTCTATTGTGCTTTTTACAATTTTATTTGTGTCCCATAAAGCGATACGGCCTCTTAACCCTAAAGTGATCAATTGATTCTTCAAGGGCAGGGTTTTAAAGAACGAAGTTAAAAATTCAGGTTGTAGTTTTTTCCAAGTGATGCCCAAATCAGTACTCCAATACAGCGCCTTATTTTCACCGGCTAGCCAAAGTGTCCCGTCTTGAGTCTTAGTCAAGCCATAGA
>JAYRHV010000049.1:0-2769 GCA_041907165.1 Candidatus Omnitrophota bacterium
TAGCGGTAATTTTTTAAAAAGCTCACCATCGCAGGCGTCTTTGCAATCTGCTTGTGGCGGGGCAGGACCTTGACGCTAAAGCTTGGAAAAACGATCGGGACAGCGTTAAGCGACCCCTTTTTCTTCTGCTCTTGCCAAACAAGCTCCTCAACAAAACGGCTTTTTTCTTTTTGGGCGTTCTCTTCAAAAACCAAATGCACCTCTTTGGCTGAAGAAATAAGCCGCATAAATTGATAGCGCTGGATTTCTTCCTCTTGTTCTAAGCGGTCAAGGCCTAAGTTTAACATTACCTCACGGGGGATAAGCGGCTCATAGATATTAAGCTTCGGCAAAACGCCTTCATTGGCGTCTAAAACAATTACATTTTCAAAACATAAAGCCCGCGTTTCAAAAAGGCCCAAAATTTGCAGACCCTTAAGCGGAGAACCGCTAAACGCGACGATCTCGCGCTCTATCTGGGAGGTAAAGATTTTAAATATGTCCTCGTGTGAAAAAATCTCCTGACAAAAATCAACATTTTCCATTGCCTCTTTTAAGACGGTCATTTTTTCGGCAATCTTTAAATTAAGCGGATAGGCGCGCAAAAAACTTTTATCAAGCAAAAGCACTAAAGTCTCCCCAAGACAAACAGTAAATTCGGCAAAACTTTTTACCTCTTCCCACTGGCCAAACGCGGCCTTACAGATCGACGACAAAATATTTCTTAACTGTGCCGCTGAGATTTCAATGTCCATGCCCAAGAGCGTCTGTTGGGTCTGCAAATAAATATCTTCCAAACCTAAAAGCTCTTGGACGTCAATAAAAAGATGTCCGGTAAGTTCCCCCGGCGACATACCGGTCAACATTTCTTCAATTTTATGGATCAATACCCGGGCGACGACAGCCCCATCGCCAAAGTCCAAATTTTTGATCAAAGGATGACGCAAAACACGCAAAAAGTCGCGGCTGTAATAACCGTTTGCGTCGCGCGAAAGTTGCGCTTTAAAAATAAAGTCCAAAAGCGAATAAAGTGAACTGCGCTTTAACGGATAGCCCATGGAAATATTAAATTCCTTAAGCAGCGGAGTAATCTCAGAAAGTAGCGGGATGATATGATCGGGATCCGGCAGGACAATAACGGTTTTTTGGGGATTGCTGATTGTTTTAAGAATTTCGCGGACCGTCGCCACCTGCGAATGTCCGTCGAAGGCCGAGTAAAGCTTAAGCTTAAACGGCAAGGCAGAAACTGCTGCTTTTTCGCGTATCGGCTCTCCCAAAAAGTGCGCGATACGTTTTAAAGTCGGCCAGCGTTCTTGTTCTCCTTGAAAGATAAACGTCGCCAAGTTACGGTCATAAAGATTTTTGGCTAAATTCGCCTCGCTTTTGTGAAAATGAAAAAAATTGCAAAAAATAATATGGTCAAATTCCGCAAAGTCACACAAGCCGGCCGTTCGCGCGGCTAGACGGTAGAGATACCCGCGAGAAAATTTTTTGGTTTGGCGCATCGAGTCATGGTACGCGCATCGCAGACGAACGATGGTTTCAAGCAGTAGGTTGATATCTGCCGGCACTGCATACCCGATCTGGGCATTAGCCTCAATGTTACGCAACTTTTCATCAGGGACGTCTTCCAAATCCACATGATCGATAAAACTTAAGATTTCCCGGCTCCATGGCAAAAACCGAGCAAAGCTCTCTCGCCCCTTTAAAATCTGCGGCGCGTGCGTTTGGGTCAGCCGATACAAAAGATAACATTGGTCCAAATCATAAGCGGTCTGGAACGTCTCATTTTTTGAAACAACATAGTGGACAAATTCATCGATCGAAAAAAACTTTGGCGGAAAATAACTTCCCTTAATTCTCTGACTAAGCTCTCGCTTGACAAAAAGGCTCGGACGTTTACCGCCGAAGATAACGGCCAAACGACTTAAGTCACGGTCATATCCAGAATAATTCTTCTGAATATGCCCGACAAGGCCTTCAATAAAATCTTCGCCAAAGTTAAACGTTTCTATTTTTCCCATTAAAGGACTTCCTCAAACTCAGCTTCATCCAAATAAATCAAAAAGCCTTTGATGTGTTTGGTCGGGTACATTTGCGCAATAATTGTTTTATATTCTAAAACCTGCTTAACAAAATTTTCATGGCCTTCACGGGAACTTTTGTAGTCAATAATCCAAATCTCTTGCTGTTGGATAATAAGCCGGTCAATCCGCCGTGTTAAGCCCTGCGCGCTGACCACATCTTTTTCGACGTGGACTTCTCCGACGGGGATAGTAAAAAATGGAGAAAGCGCGTCAGCATTAAGAATGCGCGTTAAATGCGTTTGATAACTTTTCCAATCCTCTATTGGGGGATATTTCGTTTTGACTAGCAATACGGCGTTGCTGATTGCCTCTGATTGATCCATATTATACAAATTTCTAATTCTTGACAAAAGATCATGCATAACAACACCACGCCTTATCTCGTGTCTACGGAAAATAGACGTCGAGTCCACAAACTCTTCTTTAAGAAAATTAATCCAGTCAAGCTCGCCTGTAGCCGGCAGGCCAAGGCGATTTTCGTCGAGGTGTTCTTTAATGGGAGCGTTATTTTCTGGGGAATTGATCTCTAAGCACTGCGCAGGGATCAAAAACTTAAGGATATTCTCACTGGATCCAATTTTTTGCGGGATAAACGCATAAAGCTCCTTGACCGGACGCGTTAAAGCCACATAAACATTGTTGAGCTCCGAAATAAAAGACTGCACCCTCTCAACACGCTCAATTTCCTTTAGCTTCTGTGAAA
>JAYRHV010000050.1:0-3579 GCA_041907165.1 Candidatus Omnitrophota bacterium
ATTACTTCTACTCTCCAGCGTCCAACGTCCAGCGTCTAACGTCTATATTTTTTCTGTTAAAGCCGCGATGCCCGGCAAAACCTTGCCTTCCAAAAGCTCTAAGGAAGCGCCCCCGCCGGTTGAAATATGCGTCATGCCCGCCTCACAATTAAACTTTGCCACCGCAGCGGCCGTGTCCCCACCGCCGACGATCGTGACAACGCCTTTGAGGCCCGCTAAATATTCTGCAATCTCTCGTGTCCCGTTGGAATATTCTTTGACTTCAAAAACGCCGACCGGCCCATTCCAAACAACCGTCTTGGCCGTCGATAAAACAGCCTTAAACGCTTTGCGGGTTTGCGGCCCGATATCAACGCCTGACCAGCCGGGTTCAATGTCCGCAACAATTTTAAGTTCCGATGGATTTTTAAAATCTTTGACGACCACAAAGTCCGATGACAAAACAATATTGACTTTAGCGGCCTTGGCTTTTTCAAGAATTGATTTGGCCGTTTCGATCTTGTCTGCTTCCAGAAGCGAATTTCCAATTTCTTTGCCCAGCGCTTTTAAGAAAGTATAAACCATCCCGCCACCAATGATAATCGAATTGACCTTCGGCAGCATATTTTCAATCAACGCAATTTTGTCCGAAACTTTTGCACCGCCTAAAATGATCACGAAAGGTTTAGCCGGATTGTTGATCGCTTGACCAAGATATTTGATTTCTTTTTCAAGAAGAAACCCAGCGGCAGATTTAAGGTATTGGGTAACCCCATGCGTTGAGGCATGCGCGCGGTGCGACGTACCAAAAGCATCGTTGACAAAAACATCGGCCAGAGACGCTAACTGTTTGGCAAACGCAGGATCATTTTTAGTTTCAGCTTTATGAAAACGAAGATTTTCTAATAGAACAACTTTTTCTTGGCTTGACTCGATCGCTTTTTTGACTTCGTCGCCAACACAATCTTTGGTGCAAAGGACTTTTTGACCTAAAAGTTTTGCTAATTGTTTACCGACGGGGGCAAGCCTTTGGTCTTCGACGACTTGGCCTTCCGGCCGGCCTAGGTGGCTCATCAAAATCACCTTCGATGCTCCCTGCTTTAAAACATATTCAATCGTCGGGAGCGCTTCGCGGATGCGTCGGTCATCAGTAATATTGAGCTTATCATCCAGCGGAACATTGAAGTCCACGCGGATCAGAACTTTTTTACCCTTGACATCAAGATCTTTGACAGTGAGTTTACTCATAGCGCCTTCCTTCTCTTATATATATTGTGTTGATAACTTTACAGGGCAAAGAATTTAGATATTATACGTAAGAAGAGTACTTTGTCCAGCCGAAAATTCTTTAACCCAAATTTTGCATTACACCCAATTGCGCGACGATCCGTCGCGCACAAAAAGGTAAATGCAAAATTTGCCTTCGGTTGTCCCGCAGGGACAAGGTTAACCCCGCACGTCTCGACGGTGTCGAGACATGCGGCCCTTTGGGCGGATTTTGCTTTGGCCAAGCAGGAGCTTGGCTAATGCAAAATCCGGGTTTAACTTTGGGGAACGGCGACATCTAACGAGGCTTGCAGTTGGCCAAGAATCGGCAGGGTTTGAACGTTGACCGGCGCGATATTCATAATGACTGGATAGAGGCCTTTAATATCGATATTTTCCAAATCTTGCTGCGGCAAGGGCAGCGGCACACCTTTCCCATCGCGCTTGATTTGTAGGTCAAGTTTGGATGGATCAAAGTCAATACCGCCAACGGGAGTCGAAGCTGATCTAGCTTGCGTTGGCTCTGACACCGACACGCTGGCAGAAGAATCCCCGCCCTTAGTCAGGGTAGGAAGTTCTGAAATATCAACTATGCCAACATGACCTGCCTGATACTCAAATAAATTTCCCAAAATACCTGCATAACGAAGGTCATTATTTTCCTGTGGCACTACCAGTTTATCCCTGCTAAAATTTTGTGCAGCGACAGCATTTGCAGTGGCCAAGGAAGCTTGTAATACTTCTAAATCTGCCAAAAGTTTATCGGCAGAGTTATACCGAAGACTGTCGCGGTCAGCGACGCATTGGTAAATAATACGACGAAGTCCCTCATTGAGAGTAGGATCATTAAATAATTCTGATATAGAGGCAAAATTCTTTCCAGTTGCTGCAAAATAAAGAACCTGACCAAAATTCGCAATATCCGTTTGAACATCCCAAATCGCGGCGGGAAAACTTTTCCCGTGTTCGTCAAAATCAAAAATATTGCGTATCCATCTAAAACGATATGGATCTTCTTCCCAATTATAATTATTAAAGACAGACACATCAAAATCAAAAAATTTTCCGCCCATTTTAATATTTCTTGCCACGAAATCACGAATAATAACGTGATGGTCATGAACAAATTTTAAAGCTTTTGCAAGCCCTGCACCAAAATCAACACTTTCACGAAATGTCATTGGCCCGTTGCTTTCGATTTCTTCGTTTAAACTTGGTTCTGACAAAAAATCCATAACGATATAATCATACCCGCCCTGCTCTTGAATACCAGAAAGCACCAATCTAGCAACATATGGATTTCCACCGTTTTCATTAAGTTTTCCTAGGATTTCTTTGTGATTTCTAAGAAGAACGTCTGAAACATCTTCAAATCGTGCCCGTTTAATAACGTATTTACGATCTCCAAGAGTTACTAAAAAAATGTCGTAGTGCTCGCTTGCATTCACCATTTCTTCGACGACAACTTCATGGATTTTGCCTATTGCTTGGACGTTAGATTTTCTTTCTTTTACTAAAAGTTGTTCGATAATTGACGTTAGATTATCAAGGCTTTGAGGCGTATAAATATGTTTTGTAAGCGTATAATATTTTATAGTGTTGCCGCTAGGAGACTCTACCACGCGCAGCGTAATAAACTTCTCAAAATTCTCAACAATAAACTCAATCATCTGACGAAGCGCTTTTGTCTGCGAATTACTTACTTTTGAATCTACTAGTTGTTTTAAAACAGCCCCCATGATTGACTCAACAATTTGGTCTCGACGGCCAGCCTGCAAATCTTGCTCCACATGCGAAAATCTGTCTCGCCCCCCTGTGGTGATGCTAAAGCTATATTTAGGAGTACCGTTGTGTTCTATACCACTGATATCAAAATCACTGATCGTTACCCCTACAACATTCGAAATTGCCTTGCGCAAATGACTTTCAAACTTAATGAGGGTAGCCTTTAAGTTGTCTGTACGCTTGCTCTGAACATATCGAGTAACATATTGCGCACCCGGCATTGATTCAATTGTATTTACCGCAACTAAAGCAAATCTTTTGCCATTTTCAAGAATTGCAGCTATAGCACCCGTAATTGCGGAAGAACTACTAAGTTTAACATTCGCAAAAGACTGCCCACCCGAGAAATACTTCCGTGGAATCATCTCCCCGTCGGGGCCGTCTTCTTCTTTGATGACGTTATACGTTCCTTTTTTGAACGCTTCCAAATATTGCTCATAAACTTTTTGTTTAATGTCTTTGACGTCGGTTTCAACGCCTTCAACTTTAGACTTGTCGGCGTAAATTCTTCCCAGCAGAGAATCTTTCAGTGCTCGTTTGTACCACGCG
>JAYRHV010000051.1:0-7931 GCA_041907165.1 Candidatus Omnitrophota bacterium
GCTATCTTATTGGGTTCAATATTCTGCGCCTCTTTGAGCTTTGCTTGCAACTGCGCTATCTGCCCTTCCAAAGGCTTGCGGGCCTCTTCGACTCTTTGGGGAATGATATTCTCCGTCGATCGCAACTGATTTTGCAAAGCCTGCATCTGCTCTTTAGCCTGATTTAGACTTTGTTCCAAGCGGGTTTTGCCTTGGTTTAATGACTCGATCCTTACATTGCCATCTTTTATAAAGGCACCCTTGACTTTCAAATCATTTTGCAAACTGAGAATCTGTTTTTGCAATTGTTCAACTTGTGAATTATCCGTCTTTTTTTGCGGCACTAGTTGCTCTGTTGCAATTATCTTGTTTTGTAATTTTGCAATTTCACTTTTAAGCGAAGCTTGGGCCTGCTGTGCAAGATGAAGCTCTGCTTCTTTACTCTGAGATTTATCAGCTGTCTCTTTATTCTGTTTTTCGAGAGAAGCAATGCGATCCAAAAGCGGTGTTTTTGCAGAAGCGATTTTTTCTGCCAAAGTATTTTCGTTTTGTTTTAATTGCGCCGAAAGTTGCGCGACCCTATCTTCTAAACTCTTGGAAGAGGCAAAAACGCTTTTGCTGTTTTGCTTTTGTTGTTCAAGCTCCTTGCTTAAATACTCAACTCTTTGTTCTAAAAGACGGTTCTTGTCCAAGACGACCTCTGCGCCGGCCACTTTATCTTTATACACGTTAATTTGCTGCTCTAAGGGGCGCTTGCTATCGACGAGATTCTTTACTTCTGTTCTTGCGCTGGCCAATTGGCTTTGCAAAGCAGAAAGCTCAGACTCAAGCGAGCTGATCTTTTCTTGCAGCGGTTTTTTGATTTCGGAAACATTGACCGGCAAAACTGTTTTTAAAGAGGAGGCCTTGGCATTGGCCGCGTTAAGCTGAGCTTTAAGTTCTTTGGTTTCAATGATTTGCTTTTCTAGACTTTTTTCTAAACGGTCTTTCTCTTGGGTCAAAACTTCAATCTTTGAATTCCCATCCTTGATAAAAACACCTTTTGTCTGCAAATCATCCTGAAGGCTGGCAATTTGTGCACGAAATTGTTGCGCTTGAGCGGACTCGTCTTTTTTTTGGGCGTATAATTTTTCGGCAGCTTGCAAACGGTCCTGCAACTTTATAATTTCTTCTTTGAGCATTGTTTGAGACGAAGAAATCTTTTCTGGCAAATTATTTTCGGCAGCCCGCAATTGGGCTTTAAGCGATTGGACCTGTGCTTGCAATGGCTTCTTAGCTTCGTCAAGCTGCACAGCAATATTATTTTGCCTCTCGCTTAATTGCGCTTGCAGCTTGCTTATCTTGGCTTCAAATTCTGCCTCTTGGGCCACAGCTTTTTTGGTAAACATTTCTTGAGACTGGCGCAATTGGTCTTCCAAACTCTTAATCTGTTCTTTAAGCAAAACCGATTCTTTTGCGCTTTGGTCAGTTGAACGATTAGCGTAGTTCTCTAGCTGTGCTTTTAGCCCAGCGATCTGTTCCTCTAATGCGGATTTTTCTTTCACATGCAAAGCTTGGCGTCGTTGCGCTGCGGATAAGTCTTCGGTAAGATTTGCGATTTTCTTCTCAAATTCCACAACCACATCTGGAGAAGAATTTAATTTCGATTTGAGTTCTTTGTTCTCTTTGACTACAGCGTCGTAACGCTGAATAAACAAATCTAATTTCTGAGTGACGCTCGGCGCTTTTGTTTGCGTTTGTTCTTGGCACAAGCCCATTGGCGCTATGCCCAGCAAAATAAAGAAATTTAAAAAAATAAAAATGCTGCGCAGATTCATAGCCACTCCTTTAATTTGGAAAAGAGAATATTTTAAAAATCGCAATAAATTGTATTTTATTATATTATGAAAGAGCAAAAGATAAAATGAAAACACGATGAATTTCACTTATCTTCTCTATAGTAGTTAAAATAATTTTTCTTGAAACACAAAACATTTGCTATACTCGAGATTATCACAACTAAAATACACGAGGGAACATGGCCGTAAATGTGTGGCGCAACTTTATCAGCAAGCCGCGACTTAATAATTATGTTAGCACAATTGGCGAAGTCGGATATTGTCACTACGGCTCGACCTTTGCAATTGCAGGGACACTCCATGCTCTTAATACCATCGTTTTAATTGATTATATTTGCGTGGAGATACTCACTCCCCAAAACAAATCCGCCCATTTTATGGATTGGTTTGCTTTTCGGCCGACACAACATATCATGGGAAATTTTTCTGAAATTGATTTAACCATGACCTCAAAATTTACAATCACGCCGGAAAATAAATTTGATTACAATATTCTTTTTATTGATAATAATCACTTTTCTCAAATGAAAACGCTGCTGGAAGCTGTAAAAAATGCATGGGCAGAATATTTAGTTGTCGCCGGGAAGGAAAAAAGATTTGTCGACTCAAGAACATTGTTCCCTGAATTTAATAAACTTGAGCTTATCGCTAACGCGACAAAACGTCTCAAATCATTAGCTTATTGGCAACAGGGACAATACTCGATCAAAATTCGTCTGGTGACAAAAAATCCTAAGCAAACATTTACTATTAAGAAATATTTTTTTCTGACTCAGCCAGAGGCACAAATGCTAGAAGACAATGCAGAAAAAATCATCGCCAACATCTGCCAACAACCGCAAGAACCTTACTCGTGCGCGACGCCGTCTTTGCTCGACAAAAAATAATCCCGCATATTATTGAGCCCGTAATTTACCGCCGGTAGTCACATAATAAGTTTTTTTCCCGCGTCCTGCAAATCCCTGCGGCTGGGCTTTAAGCAAATAACCAAAATTACGAAAATCGCAACTAATCTGGTAAGAGTTGATCGTTGTCCCGCAATAATCGCGCACTAAATACGGCTTTGGAGGCGCGATAAGAACGGCAGAATTGTCTGGGTAATTCCCGCCATGACTGGTCGCATAATTTTCAGATGCTACCGAAATAACGGCAAGGACTTTCTGTGCTTGTTCTTGAATATCCACAACAGGATGCTGCGTTTGCCAATTTTGAATATAGGACACAGTGCTAAACGGGCCTAAAACCAACGCCGGCACAAAAATCAGCGTCGGGACAATCTTTATAATACTGACCTTCTGGACTTGGAGTTGACCGATGCTCACCAAGGCTACAACAAATAAAGCAGCCAACCAAAATCCGATCTGAGGGACACACGCAAACACAAAGGCAGGCGTTGAAAAACAAAAGACATAAAAATTTTTCTTATAACTTGTTTCTTCACCCAACATTTTTAAAATTTTCATGGCCATGAATGCCAAAACAAAAACCATCACAGTTGTTTCAAGTAAAATAAAAACGACTGCCAAAAAAGAAGGCCAATAATAATTTTGCGAAATACTAGGACTTGCCAAAAACAATGAATTTAAAAGACACAAGACAAGCGGCTCTAGGTAAAGATCTCGAAGCTCAAGTTTTTCATAATAATCAAATGGGTTTATCAAAGCCTCAACTATCGTCATAAAAAAAGCTTTGGGGTTCCCCAAGCGCTCGCGGTCTTGCCAAGAAATTCCTTTTTTTACCGATGGCCCCATACATCACCTTTTGTTGATATCTTTATCCCGAATTTTGCATATCCGCGCAACTTATGCACAAAATCCTGCTGACAAAATCTGGGTTTATCGCTGTGACAAAATCTGCATTTTTTGTGCATAGGCTTCTTTATAACTAGGATCCAGCTTAAGAGCCTGATCAAAATCTGCTATAGCTAAATCAAACTGCCGGCTTTCTCTATACGCAAGAGCGCGGTTAAAATAAACCGATGGATTTTTAGGATCCAACGAAATAGACCGCGAAAAATCAAGAATCGCTTTTTTAAAATGTCCTGCGCGCGCATAAATGACAGCGCGATTGTTAATTGCATTAATTGCCCTCGGGTCAAAACGAATGGCTCGATTAAAATCGATTAAAGCCAAATTTTCTTCTTGATTATAAAAGTGTGCTGTCCCTCGGTTCGCGTATGCTTGCGAATACCCGGGCAAAAGCTGCAAAACTTTCGTATAATCTTCAATCGCCAAAGGGTATCGACCACTCTCACGGTAAAGATTCCCGCGGTCAAAATACGCGCCCCAAAAATCGGGCTTCAAATCAATGGCCCTAGTGTATTCTAGCAAAGCATCGTCTAATCGCTTAGACTGCTTGTAAATCATCGCCAAATTGCTGTGGGCATAAGCATCATCTTTAATCGCAATGGCCTTTTGATAATCTTCCGTCGCTGACAAAAGATCTCCTTTTTCTTGATACTCAGCCCCGCGATGCACATACGCAAGCGCTAAATAAGGCGAACGCTCAATAACCGCGCTCCAAAGAATTGTTGCGTCGCGCCATGCGCGGCACAAGCTAAAAGTTTTTGCCGACGCGAGAATCACAGCCACCGTCAAAACTAAAACCGCATACTTGCGTCTATGCCCTTGTCGTGTCTTGTCCTGCATAAGCCGAGCAAAACCTGCGCCTAAAAGCCCGCAAAATCCGACGCTGGGTAAATACATAAACCTGTCTGAAACCGGGTTAATATTTTCGACATCATCAAAACGCAAAAGAAAGAAAATGGATAAAAAGTAAAAAGCCAGCGCAAAAACAAATAGCTTGCTGCGGCGGAAATAATAAAATGCGACACAAATAACACTAAAAACAAACCCTGAAAATAAAAACTCGCCATTAGCCCAAGTTAAAGGCTGGGGAAATTGATAAAAAATAATTAATGAGCTGGGGAAAAAGAATTTTTTAATATAAAAAACAAAACACCACGTCCATAACATTAGCGCCTCTGCAAAACTATGCCACGGCAAACGCACATTATGCAAATAAGTAATCCCTGCAACCGTCACGGCGACAACCGTATAGGGGATCTTTTCCAAAAAAACAGATCTTTTCCACGTGCGTCCCATCCACCAATCACATAACAAAAGAATAAGCGGTAAACTCAAAGCCATAGGTTTAGCTAAGATGCTGCAAAATCCAAACGCGACACTGGCCCAATAATAAATCCTATTTTCCCGCTCTACATATCGCCAATAAAAAACAATCGATGCCATATAAAGTGACGCATACAAAACATCTTTTCGTTCCGTGACCCATGCCACAGACTCGACGTGCATCGGGTGAATCCCAAAAAACAAAGCGCCTATGCCAGATGCCAAAGTCGAGAGCCCTAGTTTTTGAAAAAAGAAAAAAACCAACGCTACAACGACAAGATGCAATAGTAAATTATCCAGATGATATACAAACGGATTGTACCCAAAAAAATGATATTCAAATGCAAAGGAAACAGTCGTCAGGGGAATATAGGTCGTGTTAATAATACTTTGGAACATCGCCCGAAAATTCTCAAGGGTTAATGCACGAAGGGTGGGATTTTCGAGCAGATGACCGGGGTCGTCATTTTTGATAAAACCATTAAATAGCGATGGAGAAAAAGCCAAAGCGACTATCAGCAAAACTGCAAGCAGGATCCAAGAATTTTTCATGCCAATGATCGCCGAAATTCGCATCTGGCTAAGAGGATTGCTTAGGGTATTGATTTTTATAATAATCTTCTAAATCTTGCGGACTATGATCAGCCGCCAAAAATTGTTCGCGCCACGCCTTAGCTTTGTGGCAATGGGGATTTTCCTTGTTCTTGATCGGACAATAGCGTCTCTCGACTTCATTGATGACAGAGAGCGTCCACTGCAGAGTCCCATTAGCCCACTCACAGTACTCGCACCAGATTTTATCCAACAGGCTTAAATGCGCAATCTTATGCCGATCGTAATTATAATATTCTTTGCGATCAATCGGCTTTTGTTTACGTAGCCAAAAATAAACGCGGTTAAAAAACAACATGTAGATAAATAAAGGAAGTAGAAAAAGACTAAAAGAAATGATAAGCGGATACCCCACCAAAGGGGTCAAAGGGCCAAGACGATATTCATGCCCCGGACAACCGGCCAAATCTTTAAGGCACTTTTGGATACTAACTTTTTTATTATCATTCATTGAAGCTTTCCTCAGCGATTAGTTTTGACAAAGAGTTTAGCATTTTATTGCATTAAATTATACCATGCATTCCTCAAAGCGCTGAAAAAAGACATCAATATTATTCTAAAATCGTATACGCCCGCTCATGGTGCTGGGTCAGATCAAGGCCCATGATTTCATGTTCCAAAGAGACCCGCAGTCCCACTACTTTGTCCACGACAAAACAAACAACCGCGGTCGCTATCGCGCAATAGACCACCGTAAAAAGCGCGCCGATCATCTGAATTTTTAACTGGCTAAAATCTCCGGCCCACAACCCATTAGATCCGCTAGGATTGACTGCTTTGGTCGCCAAAATTCCGGTTGCGATCATACCCCAAAACCCGCCTACCCCATGGACACCGAATGCGTCGAGCGAATCGTCATAACCAAATTTCTGTTTAACTACACCAACAGCATAATAACTTAAAACGCCAACAACTAAGCCGATAATAAGCGCGCCTAATGGATCGACAAAGCCGCAAGCCGGAGTAATTGCCACAAGGCCGGCAACGACACCGGAGACCGTACCAAAAATCGTTGGCTTTCCCGTCGTCACCCATTCAATGGTCGCCCAGCTCATCGAAGCGGCCGCTGCCGCAACATTGGTTGTCACAAAAGCGTTGGCCGCAACCCCGTTGGCGGCAAGCGCCGAGCCTGCGTTAAATCCCAGCCAGCCAAACCACAAAAGTCCGCCGCCTAAAACAACAAAAGGCAAATTATGCAAGGTCGGCAAATGCGAGCCTAGGCGTTTTCCCAAAAAAAGCGCGCTGACTAACCCTGCAACACCGCAGTTAATTTCCACAACCGTCCCGCCGGCAAAGTCCAGAAGACCTAGCCGGTGCAGCCATCCGTCGGTTGCCCAGACCATATGACAAATCGGGATGTAAACAAAGGTCAACCAAAGTATGACAAACGTCAAAAAAGCCGAAAACTTAATCCTCTCGACGAGCGAACCGATAATAACGGCAGGAGTGATGACCGCAAACATCGCCTGAAAAATCATAAACGCGCAATGCGGGACCGTTGGCCCATATTCCGGGTGCGGCTCTAAACCAACCCCGCGCAAGCCTACCCAACTTAAACCCCCAATAAAACCATTGCCCGGACTATACGCCAAACTATACCCATAAACAACCCATGCGACCAAAACAATCGAAAGGCAGGAAAAACATTTCATCAGAATAGCGAGGATATTCTTGCGCCTCACCATGCCGCCATAAAAAAACGCCAGCGCCGGTGTCATCAGCATAACCAGCGCCGCCGACACTAAAACCCATGCGGTGTCCCCAGCATTTATTTGTAAAGCTAGATTCATAGACGCTCCTTTTGTCCCTTTTAAAAAGGGCCGATTGGTAAAGTATGCTACCAACACCTCAGGAAGCGCGTTTAGGAAATTGCAACGGTAAGTAGCGCCAATAAAAAACCTAGGCCTTTTGGACAGAGTAAGTCCCAAGCCTAGGCGACGATGCCCGAGAATATTGGTGCCTCATTGCAACCACACCCAAAAGACCCCATTGCCTTTTGGAATTTTTTAATAGTAATTATGCGCCCTGAAATTGTCAAGAAAAAAATAGAAAAAACGCGATATTGTCGACGAGAATTTACGGCGGCAAAATATTTAGGCCCGATGGCCTAAGAGCAAAATATTTAACAGAGCAATTTTTCGAATCAAAACTTTTGATATAAAAATGCAGATGAAAACAGCGGCCGCCGCGCAAGAAGGCGCAAAGACCAAAAGAAAAAACAGCGAGTACGCATCCCCATGGATAGACAGCCGCGGATAGAGCCCTTCGACAAGGTATCTTTGCAATAAATAAATATCCAGAGAATAGACGCCGATATACTCAAAAACTTGCGCGAGTTTTGTTCTGGACAAAAAAGCGCTGAAAAAAAAGA
>JAYRHV010000052.1:0-4420 GCA_041907165.1 Candidatus Omnitrophota bacterium
CGATTATTATATTTTGTCTTCCAAGCGGAACTTCCCGATAATTCGGGCGGCGATTACGAAGCGTGGTTAATACTGTAGGATTGTTGAAGTTGCTTTTCTTGGCGAGTTCCGCAGCCACGGCGCTTACTTGATTGCCTTTTAAATTTAGAATAAGCGACGTGAGCGAGGACTGTCCGAGCAAAAGAAAGGCAATTTCAACAATCCGATGCTTTATTTGATTCCAAGACGCTTTCTTAAGCTCTTGAGTGTTGACTTTTATGCTTTCGATGATATAGTTATTCGAATTAATTCCTTACCTTTTAAATTTTTCCGGCGGTACGAAGCTTCATGAAAGACGCAATTTTATATCTGGAAGACGGCACGGTGTTTACCGGGCAGTCTTTGACGGTCAGCGGGGAAACAACCGGCGAAGTTGTTTTTAATACCGCGATGAGCGGTTATCAGGAAATTTTGACCGATCCCTCGTACGCCGGCCAGATTGTCGTCATGACCTACCCATTGATTGGCAATTACGGCGTCAACGACACCGACGTTGAATCTTCCAAAGTCCACGTTAAAGGATTTATCGCCAAAGAATTCTGCCGGTATCATTCCAATTTTCGCGCGACCAAAAGTTTGATCCAATATTTAGAAGAAAATAACATTATCGCTATGGAAGGCTTTGATACCCGCGCTTTGACACGGCATTTGCGCGTGTCGGGTGCGATGAAAGCGATGATTTCAACCGAGGATTTTGACAAGGACAGTTTGGCCGCAAAATTGCAAGCATCCCCGTCGATGGACGGCGCGGATTGGGTCAAGACGGTGACCAGTTTTAAGCCGTATTTTTGGCCGGCCACCGGCAGTTATAAAGGCGCGCCGCTTTACAAAGTTGCGGCGATTGATTGCGGGATTAAGACAAATATTTTGCGTATTTTAGCCAAGCTTGGGTGTGATGTGCATGTGTTTCCGGCGCAGTCGAGTTTTGAGCAGATCATGGCCGTTAAGCCCGACGGATTATTTTTGTCCAACGGCCCGGGCGATCCGGCGGCCATCGGGTATGTGATTAAAACAGTCCAGAAATTTTTTGGCAAATTGCCGGTGTTTGGCATTTGTTTGGGCCATCAGATTTTGGGGCTCGCTTTAGGCGGACGTACGTATAAACTGAAGTTCGGCCATCACGGGGCCAATCATCCGGTCAAAGACCTTTTGGATAATCGGGTGTGCATTACGTCACAAAATCATGGGTTTTGTGTGGATTTGGACAGCTTGGATCCTAATGAAGTTGAGATGATTGACGTTAATTTAAATGATCGTACTGTCGAAGGTTTGCGGCACCGCAAGTTTCCGATTTATTCGATCCAGTATCATCCCGAATCGTGCCCGGGACCGCATGATGCAGAATATTTGTTTAATTATTTTATTGAAGCGATGAAAGAATGTAAAAGAAAGTAAAAGACGCTGGAGGCTAGACGTTGGTGATTTGACTAGCGTCTAGCGACCAACGACTAGCGTCAATTAAAATATGCCCAAACGTACCGATATTAAAAAAATTCTTCTTTTAGGTTCTGGCCCCATTGTGATCGGTCAGGCGTGTGAGTTTGACTACTCGGGAACGCAAGCGTGCAAAGCTTTGCGTGAGGAAGGTTTTGAAATTGTGCTGGCGAATTCCAACCCGGCGACGATTATGACAGACCCTGAGTTATCCAATGCCACCTACATCGAGCCTTTGACGCCCGAATTTATCGAAGCGATTATCAAGACCGAAAGGCCCGACGCTATTTTGCCGACCTTAGGCGGACAAACGGCCTTAAATTTGGCGATGAAGCTTTGGGAAAGCGGCGTTTTGCAAAAGTACAATGTCAAAATGCTGGGTGCCAATTATGAGGTCATTAAAAAAGCCGAGGACCGTCAAGAATTTAAAAAAATCGTGCTGAGCATAGGCCTTGACGTTCCCAAAAGTGCTTTTGCGCATGACATCAAAGAAGCGCTCAAAGCGGCAGAAGAAATTGGGTATCCTTTGATTGTCCGTCCCTCTTACACTTTAGGCGGCACGGGAGGCGGAATTGCGCGCGATGAGGCAGAGTTAATTAAGATCGCTTCGCTGGGTATTGAAAGCAGCATGATTCATCAGGTTTTGATCGAAGAATCGATTGAAGGCTGGAAAGAGTTTGAGCTGGAGATCATGCGCGACAACAAAGACAATGTTGTCATTGTCTGTTCGATTGAAAATTTAGACGCTATGGGTGTGCACACCGGCGACAGCATTACGGTAGCCCCGGCGCAGACTTTGACAGATTTTGAATATCAAGCGATGCGGGATGCGGCGCTTAAATTGATTCGCGCGATCGGCGTTGAGACCGGCGGGTCGAATATTCAGTTTGCCGTCGATCCTCAGACGGGGAGGATGATTGTTATTGAAATGAACCCGCGCGTCTCCCGCAGTTCGGCCTTGGCCAGCAAGGCGACGGGTTTTCCGATTGCCAAATTTGCCGCTAAACTCGCTGTCGGCTATTCGCTCGATGAGATTCAAAACGACATCACCCGCGAGACGCCGGCGTCTTTTGAGCCGACGATTGATTATTGTGTGGTTAAAGCGCCCCGTTTTACGTTTGAAAAGTTCCCGGAAGCTAAAGATATTTTGGGCGTGCAGATGAAGTCCGTCGGAGAAACCATGGCCATCGGCCGCACCTTTAAGGAAGCCTTACAGAAAGCCCTGCGCGGCTTGGAAATCAAGCATACGGGGCTGGACAATAAACAAAACTTTGAGGAAATTTCCGACGACAAAATCCGCCTGCGCCTCAAAGAGCCTAACGCGTCACGTATTTTTTATGTGAAATATGCCCTGCAAAAGGGCATGAGTATTGACGAGATTTATCAGTTAAGCGGCATTGACCCGTGGTTTGTCGCGCAAATTAGGCAGATTATTGATTTAGAAAATGAGCTGGTCGGTGTTTTTCAAAAAGATAAAACGTTTGACGCAAAATTATTGCGCAAGGCCAAAGAATACGGTTTTAGCGATGCCCAGCTAGCCCAGATAACCGGTAAAAGTGAAAATGATATCCGCGCTTGGCGAAAAAGTTTAGGGATTGTCGCGACGTTCAAACAAGTTGACACATGCGCGGCGGAGTTTGAAGCGTACACGCCGTATTATTATTCGACGTATGAATCGGAAGATGAAGCGATTTTGTTCGATGAGAAAATGAATTCTCAGAACAAACAGGCGCGCAAAAAAATCATGATCTTAGGCGGCGGGCCCAATCGCATTGGGCAGGGGATAGAGTTTGACTATTGCTGTTGTCATGCGGCCTTTGCGCTGGGGGAGATGGGTTTTGAAACGATCATGGTCAATTCTAATCCTGAAACCGTTTCGACGGATTATGATACTTCCGACCGTTTGTATTTTGAGCCGCTGACCTTTGAAGATGTGATGAATATCATCGATGTCGAAAAGCCCGACGGGGTGATCGTCCAGTACGGCGGGCAGACACCGCTAAATTTGGCCCGACGGCTTGCTTTGGCGGGGGTTGCGATTATCGGCACCAGTGTGGATTCAATCGATGTGGCAGAAAATCGTGAGCGGTTTTCTGCGTTTATTACAAGTTTAAATATTAGCCAGCCGGCCAACGGCTCGGCTGTTTGCGTCGACGAGGCGCTGGCTGTCGCTTCCCAAATTGGTTATCCTGTTTTGGCGCGCCCCTCGTATGTTTTAGGCGGCCGGGCGATGCGCATTGTTTATGACCGCGAGTCGTTATTGTCTTTTATTGAAGAGGCCAAGGAAGTGTCCGACGGGCACCCGATCTTGATCGACAAATTTATTGAAGATGCCATCGAAGTGGATGTGGACGCTATCTGTGATGGCGAAAACACGTATGTTGCGGGGATTATGGAACATATCGAAAATGCGGGCATTCACTCCGGGGATTCGGCTTGTGTTTTACCGCCGCACACATTAAGCGAAGAGATCATTTCGATGATCAAAATCAATACCTGCAAAATTGCCCAAGGTCTTAAGGTCGTCGGGTTATTAAATATTCAGTACGCGATTAAGGGCGGCAAAATTATGGTGCTCGAGGTTAATCCGCGGGCTTCCCGCACCGTTCCTTTTGTCAGCAAAGCGACAGGTTTGCCCGTCGCCAAAATTGCGGCACAAATTATGGCGGGCAAAAAATTAAAAGATTTTGACTTAAGTTTTCAGTGCGAGGATTTGGCTCATGTGGCGGTCAAGGAATCGGTTTTGCCCTTTAGCCGTTTTTCGGGTGTGGACATTGTTTTAGGGCCGGAGATGAAATCGACCGGCGAGGTCATGGGCATTGCGTCAAATTTTGGCGAAGCGTTTGCCAAGTCGCAGGTCTGTGCGAATGCGGCGCTGCCCAAAAGCGGAAAGATTTTTATCAGCGTCAAGGACGAGGACAAGCGTAACGTCGCGTTTTTGGCTAAA
>JAYRHV010000053.1:0-1855 GCA_041907165.1 Candidatus Omnitrophota bacterium
CATGACGGCGCAAGCGGATCAGATGTATAAAAAATATAACCGCGCCATTGTGCAGGTGCGCGTTATTGCCCGCGGGTCAAAAGAAAAGTCCACCTTAGGGTCGGGTTTCTTTTTTAGTGCGGATGGCTTGGTGGGGACAAATTATCATGTTGTGGCGGACGCAGTTAATTTTCCCAAGCTCTTTTATATCGAGGCGATTTTTCCCGACGCCAAAACACAGGCAATGGAAATCCTCAACATTGATCCTGTGCATGATTTGGCGGTCCTTAAATTCAACGGAAAGGTCGAACAGTTTTTAACGTTGGGAGACTCCCGTTTAGAAAAAGGCACAAAAATTTTTTCGTTCGGAAATCCTTATGATTTGGGCTTGATTATCGTTGAGGGGCTGTTTAACGGCCTTCTGGAACATAGCCGGTATCCTAAAATATTATTTTCGGGTTCCTTAAACCCGGGGATGAGCGGAGGGCCGGCCTTAGGCCAAGACGGACGGGTTTTGGGGGTCAATGTTGCCTCTGCGGGGGAGCAGATCAGTTTTTTTGTGCCCGTCAATTATTTAAAAAAACTTTACGATGAGGTCCAATCCAATGGCGGCCAATCGTTGGGGCCAGAGTGGCGCAATGTTATCCGTAAACATCTGGTTTTAGAAGGGCCTGATTTTATAGATGGCATGCTTTCTTTGACATGGAACAAAAGCAGGATAGGGACCGCTTACGTCCCGGGACAGATCTCTGATGTTTTTCGCTGCTGGGGTGAAAGCGGTGACAATGCGCGGTATTTTCTTATCGGGACGTACATGACCTGTTCGACGGAGGACGAGATTTATATTTCGGACACGATGAAGACAGGCACAGTCGTCTTTAATTACAATTGGTACGAAGCCCGCGGCAATGACCCGGTGCGTTTTTATAATGTTTTCGAGTATTATCAGAAATATCATCAGGGCGATTTTAAAAACGCAGAAGAAAGAGATGTGGGTAATTTTGAGTGCGAGCAGGAATTTGTCAACGTCGGCGGGCATCCGTGCAAAGTTGACTTTTGTGCGCGGCGATACAGGATGTATGAAGGGCTTTACGACATGACGATGAAAGTCGTTTCTACGGACATGTGGACGAAGGGTCTGGATATCAATGTCTTTGTCTCAGGGGTAAGCCAGCTTCAGGGTAAAAGTTTTTTGTTAAAATTTCTTAACGAGATCAAATGGGAAAAATAATTTTAGAAATCAGTGCCAGCTCTGGGCATCTGCATACGTTGCGCGTTTTTGAAAAGACCAGCGTGCATATTGGACGCGGTTTTGATAATGATCTGATTCTGCCGGATCCTTATGTCAGCGCACAGCATGCGGTTGTGTCTGTTAGTGAAGATGGAAAAATTGAAATCATGGATTGCCACAGCGAGAACGGGACTTTTTTAACGCCGCAGCATAGGATAGAGACTTCGGGGTGTTTGCTCTCGGGAGAAACATTCGTAATTGGCCAAACAAAAATCCGTGTTTTTTTGCCGAATCATCCTGTCGCTGGCGCCAAAAGTTTAGTGGCCCCAAAGCCGCTTAAGCCGGTTGCCAGCTTGACGATGTGGTATGCACTCGTTGGGTTTTTCGTTTTATATTTTTTTCATATCGCCTCGCATTATCCCTATGAGCCGATGGTGATAAGTCAGTTTATTTTTTATGAATTTCTTATCCTGTTGGTTGTTTGTTTTATTGCAGGGATATGGGCTTTGGTCGGCCGTTTAATCAATCAGCAGATGCGTTTTGGCCAACAGCTGACTTTGATGTGTTTTTTTATGATCGTGAGTATTCCGATTTTTAATATTTGTGCATTTTGTGGTTATGCGTTTGCTTCAATCCTAGTCGAAG
>JAYRHV010000054.1:0-1514 GCA_041907165.1 Candidatus Omnitrophota bacterium
CAATTCTGCGGTCACAAACTTTCCGCTGGGTTTAAGGTCTGCCAAAACAGGGACTTTTTTCCCAATACGCGTAAAATCGTCGATCGTTAACTTGACAGTCGCCGCGTGCGCGATTGCCAAAAGATGCAGGACCGCATTGGTCGATCCGCCCAAAGCCACGACCACAGCAATCGCGTTTTCAAAAGATTTGCGTGTCAAAATATCTTTGGGTTTAATGCCTAATTGGATCAAGTTCAAAATCGCTTTTCCCGCATTGCGGCAATCTTCTTCTTTTTCTTGTGAAATCGCCGCTTGCATCGAACTGTTTGGCAGGCTCATGCCGAGCGCCTCGATGGCAGAGGCCATCGTGTTGGCCGTATACATCCCACCGCAGGAACCAGCGCCGGGGATGGCACAAGACTCGACGTCCTTAAGGTCCTGATCGCTGATTTTTTTATTCGCAAATTGTCCGACGGCTTCAAAGACAGAGACGATATCAACATTTTTATCCTTGTAACAACCGGGCAAAATCGTACCGCCATAAACAAAAATACTCGGACGGTTAAGACGTGCCATGGCGATCAGACATCCCGGCATATTTTTGTCGCAGCCGCCGATGGCAACCAATCCATCAAAGCCTTCGCAACCCATAACGGTTTCAACCGAATCGGCAATGACTTCACGCGAAACAAGCGAATACTTCATCCCTTCTGTGCCCATCGATATTCCGTCGGAAACAGTGATGGTTCCAAAGATAACACCTTTGCCGCCGTTGGCATCAACGCCTTCTTGAGTTTTAAGTGCAAGCTTGTCGATATGCATGTTACAGGGGGTTAGCATGCTCCATGTCGAGGCGATGCCAATTTGGCTTTTGCCAAAATCTTCATCTTTAAAACCAACAGCGCGTAACATCGCGCGGCTTGGGGCGCGCTCATATCCGTCAATCACAATTGCCGAATGTTTGCGGGCTAAATTTTCGTTCCGTGCCATTTTCTTATCCTTTGTTTTTACCATCGACTAGCGACCAACCACTAGCCACTGATTATGCTAACCACGGCATTTGATCTTTGATGTGATTTTCATATTTCGCAATGTCTTTTTCAAACTGCAAAGTCCAGCCAATTTGGTCAAGGCCGTTTAACATGCAATATTTGTCAAACTCACTGATCGAAAAAGAAAACTTCTTTCCCGACGGGCTTGTTAATGTTTGAGAAGCTAAATCCGCCGTCATCGTCGCGCCTACATGATTTAAGGTTTCTTTGAAAAGTTCCTCAATCTCTTGCGACTTTAATTGAATCAAGAGAATCCCGTTTTTGATACAGTTATTATAAAAAATATCCGCAAAGCTCGGAGCGATGATGACACGAAAACCATAATCTTCCAGCGCCCACGGCGCATGTTCACGAGATGAACCGCAGCCAAAATTATCTCTCGTCAAAAGAATCGTGGATTTGCGATACTCCGGCTTATTCAAAATAAAATCCGGGTTTTCTTTGGTACCTTCATAGTCAAGAAAACGCCATTCGTGAAAAAGG
>JAYRHV010000055.1:0-2121 GCA_041907165.1 Candidatus Omnitrophota bacterium
AATCATTTTTGCCAAATCTTTTATCGTAATATCTTCGCCGAAACCGACATTGATCAACTCGTGGCTCTCGTAATTTTGCATCAAAAAAACACACGCACTCGCAAAATCTTCGCTAAACAAAAATTCGCGTTTAGGTTTTCCCGTTCCCCAAAGCGTGACAGACTTTTCATTTTTGGCGACGGCCTGCGAAAATTTTCCTATCAACGCGCCCAAGACATGGCTGTTTTCGGCATCCGTATCCGCCGCCGGTCCGTAAAGGGTCGCCGGGACCATGGCAATAGCGTTAAACCCGTATTGCCGACGATACGCGCGGCACATTTCAACACCCGCAATTTTAGCGACCGCATAAGGCTGACTCGTCGCCTCCAGAGCGCCGGTCAAAAGATATTCTTCTTTAATGGGCTGTGGAGAATTTTTCGGATAAACGCAGGAGCTGGCGATAAACAGAAGTTTTTTGACTTTGGCTTTGTAAGCTGTGTGAATGATATTGTTTTGACTTTGCAAATTTGCGTAAATAAATTCCGCACAAAATTCCTGATTGGCCTTAATCCCGCCGGAAAGTGTGGAAGCTAAAAAAACGTATTGCGGTTTAACTTTTTTAAAAAAACTTTCCACCTGCCGCTGATTAAAAACATCCCACTTTTCAGGCCCGGCGGAAATCACATTTTTAAAGCCTTGGCTGGTCAAATAATCATAAAGTGAATGTTCAACGATGTCGTTGTGCCCGACGATGAGAATACGCGATTGCTTTTTCATTTTATCTGTGCGTCATTGCAATGACAGATTCTTTCATTTTAAATTATAGTAATTCCCATGCTCAATAAGCAGTGTCGAGCGGCCATCCTGACGTTCAAAAGCATGCTTATAGGCCGGAAAAATTTCTTCGGGCTCTTCTAACTCGACGACTTCGATTGTTGAAAACAATTTTCGAAAAGCGTCCGCGTAATTGCCGATATGTTGATGCCCCGGATGCACCGGCGCATCAGGCCCAGTCGCCACACGGATAAGCGTCTTGGGCATCAGCGTCCCAGCGCTTATCGCTGGAATCTTGTCGAGCATGTTGGTCATGTCGGATGTGGCCAAAAGCAAAAAATTCTGGCGCGGATAAACACTGATCGGAATATAGCCGGCCAAAGCCATGCCAATTGTAAACTGCATTTGAAAACTTTCATTGATCGGCATCTCGAGCGTGCGGTCCTTAGGACAATCCCGCAACGTCTGGAACATAAACGTCCCCGGCCCGGCGACCGTTTGCCCGACAAACATTGCCTTTGGCTGTGTCGAGAGCCATTCCATCGTTCTCTTTAATTCGTCAAAATATTTCATGGCAAAGACCTCAAAATTTAATCAACTTCCCCAAACCCGAATGCGGATAGCCGTTGACGTATTTAAAATAAATAATTTTAGACGCATATTTAGTACCCGCAAACCATGGCTCATCACTGCCCCAGACTTCGCGCGTTTTGGTCATCACACTTAAGCCATTGTCGCAAACAATAAATTTGACCGGCAGATCAAAGTTGTACGCATACTTGACCGCTTCAAAAAAAATGCCTGTTTCCGACGACATTTCTCCGCAAAAAAGAAACGCACGGCCCTTTTTGTTCTGGTTTTTAAGCGCCCAAGCTACTCCTGTGGCTGTCCCCATAAGACTGCCGACGATGCCGGAACATAAAACTTTATATTCAGGGAAACACAGCGAAATACTTTTTCCCTCGACAATCGCCTGTTTAACTTGGTCGCGCGGCACACCTTTAAGCAGCGCCAGTTCATGCGAATCCCAAAAGCCAAACACATAATCGTCATCGCCGATGTTTTCTTCACGAAAAATTCGGATCAGCTGATCTTCACGTCCAGAGCGCAAATGGACCGGAGCTCGTATCGCTCCCGTGGCAAAGATCTCGGCAATCTCTTGTTCAAACTTAACAATATCTTCTTTAGTCATTTGTGTTTTCATGATGGGTGTCATTATGAAATACCTTTATATTTTTGGCAACGTTTATCAAACATTTTTCATTTGCCGTCGTAACCGTTGGCCTTAAACCAGTTAAGCGTTTCTTGCAGACCTTCTTTGAGATCCACTTTCGGACACCACTGCAAATATTTCTTGGCCCGCGCAAT
>JAYRHV010000056.1:0-2744 GCA_041907165.1 Candidatus Omnitrophota bacterium
AACATCACCCATGTGATTGCATAAATAATGGGGACCGCGAGCATGCCAAACAAAGCCGGGGCAAACCTCCCGGCAAAAGCGTTTAACCCAAAAATTTTAAGGGCGATCATAAAAAGCCAATAAGCAAAAATCGGCTTCTCAAACTGCGGAGCATCAAAAATATAAGGCGTATCCCAGCTGTTTTTAGCAACCATTTCCTTGGCACTTTGAATATAAAAAACCTCGTCGGGATGCGTCAGGCTTAAAGCGCCGTTGCCAAACATCAAAAACAAATAACTCAAAAAAAGAAGAACCCCAATTATTTGGGTATGGGTGTAGGAATGGATTTCTTTAAATCGCATAGTATCTCTTATCTTTTCGTCATGACGTTTTTTGATATTCTACCCAAATCCACGTGATTTGAGGGATATTTTTTAAATAAAAAAGATTCTGGCAAAAGACCAGAATCTTTTTTATCCTTTTTTAAGGACAATCCAGACCTTGTTTTGTAGGGAACAGGCATGCCTGTTCCCTACGGTAGCGCTGAAATTATTATTTTTTTTGTAGGGAACGGTCGCGACCGTTGCCTACGATTGGGGATAATACAAACTTGCCCATCACCTATTTATTTCGTTTGCGCGGTATTGGCCAAATTCATCAAGAACGGAACACTCGCCGGTGTCGCCGGCTGTACGTTGAGGATAACCGGAGCCAAACCATCGATCTTGAGATTTTGCAAATCTTGTTCCGCAACCGGCAAAACAACCCCATTTCCGTCGCGCTTGATCTTAAGATCCATTCTCTCTGAACTTAAGTCGATACCACCGACATTTTTTACATCTTTTACATCAAGCATTGCAATTGCATTCATTTGTTCTGCTGGCAGTCCAGCTTTCTCACGGACAACATTGATAAAGTCATCCACATTATTTACAGCAGCTATTGCTTTCCTAAAATCTTCATTGTTCTGCCCTATTGCCTGTAATGTCCCAAGAGCTTTAACAAGATGACCTTTTTGTTCAATTGAATATTTCTTTTCTGGCAAAGTATCAACTGAGGTCGTTAACGCTTTGGGGCTAACATTAGGAGCAACTAAATTTCGAATATAATCAACCGTTTGCAATGGTGTACTGCTACGCGTAGCCGACGGTGCCGCAGCTAAAGAAATAATCTGCAAAGCATCACGTGTTGTAATGCCAGACTTTGGATTTGCCGCAATCACTCGGTTAAGCGCCTTACCAAACTCATTGGCATCTTTTAAAGCCTGCGGATTAGAAGTAATCACGCTTTGCATCACATCATACGTGGCAGAAGCTTGTTGTTCGAGAGCAGGATAACTATATCGGACAATTGCTATAAATTCTGACCGGGATCGGCCCGCCGCTTGACGAATTTGTTGATCGGCAGAAGTTTTAGGCCCATAATCCCCAACAACCTCACTTAACTTCCCTGCTTTTTCAACGGCTTGCAAAGTATCAGCTACAGCCGTAATATCGGCAGCCTTTTGCGAATCTTTTTCCCGACTTGCCGCAAGCCTCAAACCATCAATATTATTTAAAGATCCCTTAGAGACATCCGCTTTTCGCAAACCCGTAAAAGTCGCAACAAACCTTTGTGCCTCACTCTGCGCTTGATCTGCGCTTTTGCCTTGACCTTTGAGAAAACTCTCAATTCGATTTTGTATTTCGGTATCCGGCATGGCCAAAAATCCACTAAAATAATCGCTTGTCGACGGATTAGCAATCGCCGCAGGCGGATTAGTTTTGGCTAAAGCCGCAGCAGAAACAGCATAACTAAAATCGGGATTGGTGGTAGCCACGCGTGTTAACGTCGGGGCTTGTTGCATTCCCGCAACAGGAGACATTGTTGCGAAGTTCGGTTGTGCTATTTCTCTCGTAATAGCTTGTTGATCTTCTGCACTCACATTTGCAGATTGCGCAATACGACCAATCTCTTCTGGCGCAACTACTCTTACGGCGTCGATTGTAGCGGCATATTGAGCTACAGCCGTATTAGTTGCAGGATCAGCTGCATTAAGCTGCATTTGTGCGGCAAAACTTGGATTGGTCGAAAGGACATCTAAACCAGCGGCAACTGTAGGATTTTGAATAGACTCCGCCATGACTGTTAATGGTGTTTGTTGCCCGGAAGTTGTAGAATTTAAAGAAGACTGCACAGCGACTATGGCTGTCTGTAAAGATTTTTTTTGACTGTCGGAAATCTGTGTAACACCATTACTGCCATTAAAGTTAGCGACCAAACTGTTATATTTATCATTATTAAAACTTCCATCCGCATTGAGTGTCGCTTGGACCAAAGCGACAAAGCCTGACACAGGCACCTGCGGCGCATGGTTACTCACAGAAATAGCTACCGATGGATTAGTACGAGTTATCTCAAGTACTGTTTTCACAGCTGGTAAATTCGCTATTTCGTGATTTGATAAATTAGGTTGGGCCTGCATTGCAGCTCGTGCTGCCTCAAGAGCTCCCCTATGTTGAGAAGCCCCATCGGCATGCGAAAATAAAAGATCAAATTCTTTATCAGGCATATTTGCAAGTCCGCTCATAACACTAATATCTTTTTCTGTTAAAGTAATTGGAGTTACAGCAGCAATTGTTCCTGTGATTGGCGCAGTTCTGCTAATCGCATTTGATGATGCCGCAACAACTGACGGTGCTGATGCCCGTAAACTGACACTGGCCTTCGCGTAGCGATAATTTCCGGCTTCAAAGCTTCCGGGTCTAACATTAGTAAATGCTAAA
>JAYRHV010000057.1:0-1778 GCA_041907165.1 Candidatus Omnitrophota bacterium
TTATGGCCAAACATTTCGGCGAAGAAACGATGCTTCGTATCGGCCATGCCTACGAGCAAGCAACCGATTGGCATAAAAGAAAAGCACCCTTAAAATGAACCAGGCCACCCAACAATTTGAAACCGTCATCGGCCTTGAAGTGCATCTGCAATTTAAGACCAAGACCAAAATTTTTTGCGGCTGCGCCAATGAGTTTGGCGCTCTCCCCAACAGCCAAACCTGTCCGGTGTGTTTGGGGCTTCCCGGGACCCTGCCGGTTTTTAACCGGACCGCGCTGGATTACGCGCTTAAAGTCGCCTTGGCGCTTAATGCGACGATCAGCCCGCTCATTAAATTTGACCGCAAAAATTATTTTTATCCCGATCTGCCTAAGGGCTATCAGATTTCGCAATTCGACAAGCCGATTGCCCGCGACGGGTTTATTACAATCCCGACGGGAAACGGACCTAAACGCATCGGCATTCACCGCGCCCATTTGGAAGAAGACGCCGGCAAAATCATTCACGACGGCGATATCCGCGCGAGTCTCGTCGATTACAATCGCACCGGGACGCCCTTGATGGAAATCGTCAGCGAGCCGGATATCCGCTCACCGCAAGAGGCTTACGACTATCTGTCAACGCTTAAATTGATTTTAAAATACCTCGACGTCTCCGACTGCGATATGGAAAAGGGGAGTTTGCGATGCGACGCGAATGTGTCGGTGCGACTCGTCGGTGAAACAAAATTACGGACCAAAAGCGAAATCAAAAACCTCAACTCTTTTAAAGCGGTCAAAGCGGCCCTCGAGTTTGAAGAAAACCGCCACCGCAACGTCTATCTTTCAGGCGGCACGATCACGCAAGAAACACGTTTGTGGAACGAAGAAAAGCAGATGACCTTAACGATGCGCAGCAAAGAACAAGCGCACGATTACCGTTATTTTCCCGAACCGGATTTAGTCCCGTTTTTAGTCAACGAAGAACAAATTGACCAAGTGCGCAAAACGCTACCCGAGTTTCCGGAGGCTAAATTTAACCGATTTAAAAGTCAATATGGTTTAAACGATTACGACGCAAATTTACTCGTGCAAGACAAAAACACAGCCAACTTTTTTGAAGAAAGCGCCAAAATTTATAAAGAACATAAAAAAATCTGCAACTGGTTGACCGGCGCTATAGCCGCGCAAATAAATGCACGCAACGCAACGATTGACCAACTTAAAATTTCGCCGCAGAACTTGACCGGGCTTATCGCCAAAGTCGAAGAGGGGATCATCAGCAATTTGGTGGCCAAAGATATTCTCACTATGATGATTGACTCTGGACAAAGCGCCGATATAATCATCAAAGAAAAAGGACTCGCTCAAGTCTCGGATGACAGCGCTCTAGAAACAATTATCGACCAAATATTAGGCGAAAACTTAAGCGTCGTTGCCCAAATCAAAGAGGGCAAGGACAATGCGATGGGGTTTCTCGTCGGACAAGCGATGAAAAAAACTCAAGGCAAGGCCAATCCCAAAAAACTGGGAGAAATGATTAAAAGGAGGCTTTTGAATGCGTAAAAGATTTTGGAGTGGTTTACTCGGACTTCTCTTTATATTTGCTTTAACACAAATTTCGACAGGGGAGACGCCAAAAGTTGCCCCAACAGCTCCCATCGCTAAAGCAGCCGAAAAAACTGATTTAGAAAAGAAAACAGATGCCGCGGCCAATGATATTTATTCGCAAATTGAACTTTTTAGCTATGCGTTAACGACTATCCAAAGCGAATATGTTGACGTCAAAACCCCACAAGAA
>JAYRHV010000058.1:0-10360 GCA_041907165.1 Candidatus Omnitrophota bacterium
ACCGTCTCCCACTTAATCCCCGTCGGAAAACCAGCCCCGCCGCGCCCGCGCAAACGGCTGTGCTTGATCTCGGCAATAACCTCTTCGCCGGACATCTGAAAAAGCACTTTGTCCAAAGCCTGATACCCGCCATAAAAAATATAATCTTCCAAAGACTCGGGGTTTACATCACCACAATCAGCCAAAACAATTTTGTGCTGTTTTTTGTAAAACGGGTCTTCCAGGGAATTGATAAAAGGTTTTTCGCGTGAATCTGAAAAAAGCACCAGATGCTCGACGGGCTTCTCTTGCAGTAAATGTTCGCTGACAATGACAGGGATTTTTTTATCGTCGACTTGCTGATAAATCGTCTGGCCCGGATTGACCTTGACCAGCGGCCCCTGATTGCAAGGCCCCATGCAGCCGGAGGGGACGACTTCAATCTCATTCTCTTTGCCTTGAAGCTTGACTTCTTGTTGCAAATTCTTTAAAACCGCCTCACTGCCCGAGGACAGACAGCCGGCCCCGCAACAGACACAGACCTTCTTTTTAAACTGACCGTGCTTGGTCTTCATTTGTTCCGAAATAGTTTTTAAGTCGTGCCGGTTCATGCCCCAACTCCCGTTTTAGCCGTAATGATATTATTGATTTCGGCCACCGTGACTTTGGCCTTGACCTCATCGTCAATAACCACCGCCGGGGCCAAACCGCAAGCGCCGATACAACGCGCGGTCGCGACCCCTAACTTGTTGCCAGAGGTGACCTCGCCGGGCTTGATATGGAATTTATTTTCAATTTCATCGAGCAATGCCTGCGCTCCTTTGACATAACACGCTGTCCCAGTACACACTAAACAGGTATGCTCGCCTTTGGATTTGAGTGAAAAGAAATGATAAAACGTCACCGTCGAATACACACGACTCGGCGGAACTTTGAGTTCTTTGGTGATAAAAGCTAAAACATTAAGAGGAAGATACCCATAAGCATTTTGCGCAGCGTGCAGGATTTCAATCAAAGCGTCTTGCCGGTAATTTTCTTTTTTGATTTTTGCTAAGATCAGTTTAACCCGCGGGTCACTTTTAGGAAGCTCGACGTCCAAAAAACTTTTTTTAGTTTTGAGCATATTCATCCTTTAGTTAAGAAATGGACAAACGCTTAAACATAATCCACACCAAAGACCAGATTATGACGCACCCGGCCATACCAGCGGCAATAACCGAAATCCCGGTATGCGCAATAAACGGCATCTGATAATTACTAAACCAATTGAGCAAAAAGGGCAGCTGCGAAAAATCCAACCCCAATTTAAGCGCGGCAGATTCCAGTCCGTCGGGAAAACGGCTGGCCAAAGGCGCGCACGCAACAGCCACAAAAGAACAGCAAGCTAAACGGGCAAATATTTTCTTTTCATCTTTGACTGCCAACAGCACCGACAAAACACGGCAAAGAACAACCGTCAAAATTGCTTCACCGACGCCAATGAGCGCATGCACGGGCAACATCGCTTTGGCAATTGTTCCAAAAGTAACCGCACCGCAAAGGGCAATTTGCACACTGCAACTTAAGGCCGCGACAACTACTGTAATAACCGACGCCAAAGTCAAAGACACTGTTTGCGAAAATTTCTTGGCCTTCAAAAAAGAAAGTAAAAGCCCGCCTAAACCAACACCGATGATGCCCATGTTAATCACGTTCGCACCTAAAGCGTTTATTCCACCATCGGCAAAAAAGACCGCTTGCACAAAAAGCACGAGGGACAACGACAAAATCCCCGCCGGAACCCCTAAAAGACTCGCCGCAAGAACGCCTCCCACCACATGCCCCGAAGTCCCGTTAACGACTGGAAAATTGAGCATTTGCAATGCAAAAATAAAAGCACTCACCCCCGCCCAACGCGCCGGCGAAACTTTCTGTTGGCGGTGTGTATAAATTTTTGCCGCAGCAACAACCGAGGCTGCCCCGACGGCTAACGTGACCGGACAAACCTGTCCGTGCAACATGCTCGCTGGAATATGCATAAACTTCTCCTATTGTTGTTCCCTCCCCCACCGTGGGAAGGAGAAAATTTAGCGCTTGCTTTGATTATAAACGTAGCTGTCGAGCACCTTGATATAATTGGCCCGTTCAAACGCCTGCGGGTTCGGGCACGACTTTTGGCTCATGCTGCCCTGCATTTGTTTGACTGATTCGTATTCATGCTCTTTCATCCACTCTTGCATGTCTTTTAAAATCTTTTCGATCTGCTGAGGGCCATTCTTAAGAAGTGTCGAGCATAACATCGTCGTATCTGCACCGACCATCAGCATCTTAAGAACATCTTTGGCATCGTGAATGCCGCTGGTCGCAGCCAGACTGCATTTCAAATGCCCGTAAAGAATCGCGATCCAGCGCAACGGCAAACGCAGCGCCTGCGGGGTCGACAAAAGAACATTGGCGACAACTTCCAAATTTTCTAAATCAATGTCTGGCTGATAAAAACGGTTAAACAAGACCAGAGCGTCCGCCCCAGCTTGGTCGAGCTTCTTGGCCATGTTGGCCATCGCGCTAAAATACGGCGAAAGCTTGACCGCCACCGGGATCGTCACGCTGCCTTTAACAGTGCGAAAAATATCCAAGTACTGCTCTTCAACTTCCAGTGAAGTCACAGACGCGTCGGTGGGCAGATAATAAATATTTAATTCCAGCGCATCTGCGCCAGCCTCTTGAATGCGTTTGGCGTATTTGATCCAGCCGCCTTTCGTGTAGCCGTTGAGACTTCCGATAATCGGAATCCGCACATTTCTTTTTGCTTCGGAAATGTGCACCAAATATTCGTCGGGCGTCAAATTATACGTGTCCGGTTCGGGGAAAAAACTCAAAGCCTCTGCATAACTTTCTGTCCCAAAGGTCGCATGATGCGTAAGCTCCAAAGCTTCATGGACGATTTGCTCTTCAAAAAGCGAAAAGAAAACCACCGCCGAGGCCCCGGCCTGCTCAAGCCGCACAATATTTTCTAATTTGTGCGATAAAGGCCCGGCCGAAACAATCAGCGGATTCTTAAGCTTCAAGCCCATATATTTTGTCGTCAGGTCCAGCGGATGATTTGCGCTCATACTTTAGTTTCCTTTGGGGTTTCTTTTAAGGGTTCAACTTGCGGTTGTGCCGCAGCAGCTGTGGCCATTTCCTTATAAATGCTCCAGCGCTTGTCCACGTCCTCTTGCGCTAATGTCATCAAACGCTGCGCTTGCTCTGGATTTGTTTTCGTCAAAATTTTAAAACGGTTTTGGCGATAAGCGTACTGCTGGAATTTCATCTGCGGGTCGGCAGAATCGAGTATCAACGGATTTTTCCCTTCAAGCGCCAAAAGCGGATTATATCGAAACAGCGGCCAATGACCGGATTGCACAGCGGCTTTGTGTTCCTGCAGACCCGTCGTCATATTAATACCATGCGCGATACAATGGCTATAGGCGATAACCAAAGACGGGCCATCATAGTTTTCGGCTTCCATGAGGACCTTAATCGTATGTTCGTCTCTGGCCCCTAAAGCGACACTGGCCACATACACATGGCCGTAGGTCATGGCCATGCGCGAAAGGTCTTTTTTGCCAAAAAGTTTTCCGCCAGCGGCAAACTTAGCGACCGCTCCGCGCGGAGTGGATTTGGACATTTGCCCGCCAGTATTAGAGTAAACTTCTGTGTCTAAAACCAAAACATTCACATTGCGGCCCGACGAAAGCACATGGTCTAAACCACCGTAACCGATATCATACGCCCAACCGTCGCCGCCGATAATCCAAATGCTCTTTTTAACGAGCATATCCGCGACACTTAAAAGCTGGCCAGCTGCCGTCGTCTTGCTCGAGGCTAATTTCTTTTTAAGCTCCTTAACACGCTCACGCTGTTCAAAAATTTCGGCCTCATCGTTTTGGGGCGCATTTAAAATCTGGTCCACAAACTGTTCCCCTAAAGAACTCGCCATTTGCTTAAGCAGCTCACCGGCAAATTCTTTTTGCTTATCGACGGTCAACCGAAAGCCTAAACCAAATTCGGCATTGTCTTCAAAAAGCGAATTAGCCCACGCCGGTCCGCGACCCGCATTATTTTTTGTCCACGGCGTTGTCGGCAAGTTCCCGCCGTAAATCGACGAACAGCCTGTCGCATTGGCCACCATCATCCGGTCGCCAAAAAGCTGGGTGACAAGTTTAATGTAAGGCGTTTCCCCGCAGCCGGAACACGCGCCGGAGAATTCAAACAAAGGCTGTAAATACTGGACCCCGCGAATACTCGCCTGCTTGACCTTGCTGCGGTCAACTTCGGGAAGCTTTTCAAAACTTTCCCAATTTTCACATTCCGCATCCAGCAAAGGCGCAATATCGTGCATATTCAAAGCTTTGATCTTGACCTCGGTCTTGCTCTTAACCGGACAGACATCAACGCACAACCCGCATCCGGTACAATCTTTGGGCGAAACCTGAAGCACAAACTGGGTGCCGGGTAAATCTTTAGCGGCGACATGTTTAAACGTCGCTGGCAAAGAGCCGGCAAGGGATGGCTCAAACATCTTGGCGCGAATGACCGCGTGTGGACAGACGCTCACGCATTTGCCGCATTGGATACAAAGATCTTTTTCCCAAACGGGAATCTCTAAGGCAATATTGCGCTTTTCCCATTTAGCAGTGCCGACCGGATAGGTTCCATCGACGGGGAATTGGCTCACGCGAAGGGAATCTCCGCATTGGCTGACAATCTTGCCGATGACTTCACTGACAAATTGCGGCGCACCCTCTGCAACGGCAGGCACAAGCCCAATGGTGCTTGTGACCGTCTTAGGCACTGTCACCTGATGCAAATGCAAAAGCGTCTGGTCAACAGCGGCATAATTCATTTGCACCACGTCTTCGCCTTTTTTCTCATAAGTCTTTTTGATCGACTTTTTGATTTCTTTAATCGCATCTTCCTTAGACAAAATCCCGGAAATCGCAAAAAAGCAGGTTTGCATAATCGTATTGACCCGTCCGCCCATCCCCGCTTCATGCGCGACCTTATATCCGTCGATGACAAAAAAGCTCAACTGCTTTTCGATGATTTGCTTTTGCACGTTGGCCGGCAAATGCGCCCAGACTTCGTTGGGGCCATATTGCGTATTAAGCAAAACGACCGCCTTTTGGTCGGCATATTTCAAAACATCATATTGAAAAAGAAAATTGAATTGATGGCACCCGACAAAACTTGCTTTTTTAATCAAGTAAGAAGAACGAATCGGTGTAGGGCCAAAGCGCAAATGCGAAATAGTCAATGAACCCGACTTTTTGGAGTCATAGACAAAATAGCCTTGCGCAAAATTCGGCGTGTTTTCGCCGATAATTTTAATCGAATTTTTGTTGGCACTCACGGTCCCGTCAGCGCCAAGTCCATAGAAAACCGCGCGCACGCCGCCTTCGTTTTCGGTTGAAAAATTCTCGTCATAGCTTAAAGACGTATACCCCAAATCATCATCGATACCAACGGTAAAATGATTCTTCGGAGTTTCTTTTTTTAGCTCATCATAAACCGCCTTGACCATAGCCGGGGTAAATTCCTTGGACGACAAACCAAAACGGCCGCCGATAATTCCCGGCATTTGGGCAAATTTCTTTTGCTTAGCTGTTTCAAAAACGGCATTGACCACATCTAAATATAACGGCTCACCCCCGCTGCCGGCTTCCTTGGTCCTGTCTAACACCGCCAAACTCTTTAAAGTTTTGGGTAATGCCGCAATCAAATGTTCATTGGAAAACGGCCGATACAGCCGGACGATCAGAAGCCCGACCTTTTCGCCTTTTTTGACCAAGTAATCGACGGTTTCACGGCAAGCATCCGCCCCAGAACCCATAACCACAATGACACGCTCTGCGTCGGGGGCACCGTAATAATCAAAAAGTTTATACTGACGGCCGGTTAATTTTGCAAAATCGTCCATTGCCTTTTGGACTATCCCCGGACAAGCATTGTAAAATCCATTGGCCGCTTCGCGCGACTGAAAAAACACATCCGGGTTTTGGGCCGTACCGCGAATGACAGGATCTTCGGGAGTCAAACGGCGGCTACGGTGCTCCAAAATCCGCTTTTCGCTGACCATCGCACGGATATCATCGTCGGATAAAAGTTCAATTTTATTAACTTCATGGGAGGTTCTAAACCCGTCAAAAAAATGGACAAACGGAACGCGGGATTCAAAAGTGATTGTGTGAGACAGCAGGGCAAAATCCATAACTTCCTGCACAGAGGAAGAACACAAAAATCCAAAACCCGTGGCCCGCGCCGACATCACGTCTGAATGGTCACCAAAAATAGAAAGCGCATGGGTAGCCAAAGAACGCGCGGCCACATGAAAAACCGCCGGGGTCAGCTCTCCGGCGATTTTGTACATATTAGGGATCATCAAAAGAAGCCCTTGAGACGCGGTAAACGTCGTCGACAAAGCGCCGGTTTGAAGCGCACCGTGCACCGCGCCGGCTGCCCCGCCTTCACTTTGCATTTCCTGCACCAAAGGAACCGTACCCCAAATATTCTTTGTGCCCTTAGATGCCCACTCGTCAGCCAACTCGCCCATCGTTGAAGAGGGTGTAATCGGGTAAATAACAATGACTTCGTTCAAACGATACGCCACATAAGCAGCGGCTTCATTGCCTTCAATCGTAACTTGTTTGCGCATGAGGTTATCCTTTAAAAAGATTAAATTCCAAACCAAAATTCTTTCACCTTACAAAACTTTGTCATTTTACATTATATTTTTTGTTTTGCTTTCAAAAATTATGTTATATTATCGATAAGTTTTACTTATCATGCTCTCATCTTGTCTCTGGAGAACGAAAATGGTGCACCTTTTTTTTATCAAAACCTTTGTTGCCGTCGCAAGAACAGGTTCCTTTCGCAGTGCGGCTATTGAAAACAATATCACCCAACCCGCTGTCTCCCAGCATATCCGCCAGCTCGAAAAACGCTTAAACTGCAAGCTCTTTGAACGCTCTTGTAAAAAAATCGTGTTAACAGAGGCGGGCGAAATCTTTTTTACTGCGGCCCAAGAACTTCTTAAACTTTACGCAAATGCCAAAAGTCAAATCGAAGAACTTTCGAGCTCTTCAACCGGATCAATTCGTATTGCTTCCATTTATAGTATGGGCCTTTATTTACTCAAACCAGTCATGCAGCATTTTCTCAAGGAATATCCGGGAATCAACATTCAGCTGGAATACCGACAAAACGAGCGGATTTATGAAATGGTGAGAAATGATACCGTTGATTTTGGGCTGGTTGCCTTGCCCCAGCAAAAAGTAGGATTTACGGTCAAAATTTTTGCTTTAGATAAACTCGTTTTGGTCCAGTCGCGCAAGCACCCATTCTTTAAAAAGAAAAGAATCGAACTTGCGCAACTTAACAACGTCAAAATGGTGAGCCTAGACCCACAAACACCGACGGGAAAGATGATCATAGAATTTTTACATAACGCAGAGATTTCGCCTGAGATCATCAAAAAGTCTGACAACATTGAAACGCTTAAAAACGCCGTTGAGATTGGGATGGGATGCGCCATTTTGCCGGAATCGACCATACGCCATGAACTGAAGAATAAAATTTTTGACAAAATTACAGTGACAAAACTTAATCTGACGCGGCCTTTGGCGATCATCCACAACAGCAAAAAAACCTTTACCCGCGCCAACCGGCTGTTTTACGAAATGATTACCAAGCAGTAGTGAACGGTTTGAAACCGTTCACTACAAAAATCGAGCGCTGTCGCCTGTTTTTGATCCAACTTTTTACTTACGCTCTTTGCCCCAAATCTTGTCCAGAGACTCTTGACGGCCTGAAGCTTCGTGATAAAACTGATAGCGCTGCGGATTTTTCTTATAATAGTCCTGATGATACTCTTCGGCAGGATAAAAGGTCGTCGCCGGCACAATCTCCGTGACAATCGGCTTTTTGAACTTTCCCGACGCCTCTAAAGCTTTTTTTGACTCCTGCGCCAAACGTTTTTGTTCAGGGTTATGATAAAAAATCGCGCTGCGATACTGGGTCCCATGGTCGACAAACTGGCTATTGACTGCTGTTGGGTCAATGTTATACCAAACCGTTTGCAAAATTTTGGCATACGAAACAACGCTCGGGTCAAAAACAACTTCGACGGCTTCCGCGTGTCCGGTCGTGCCCTGTGAAACTTCTTCATAAGTCGGATTTTTCGTATGCCCGCCGGTGTACCCGGCCGTGACACTTTTGACACCATTGATCTTCTCTAAAAACGGCTCCATGCACCAAAAGCAACCCCCCGCAAACGTCGCTTTTTCCAACTGGGAATTTGTCGCTTGTTCTTTGGCTTGTTCTTTAAACTTCAGCGAAGCGGAATTGATACAAAAACGTTTCTTTGTCGGCATCGGCCCGTCGTCAAAAACATGGCCCAGATGCGCACCGCAGCGCGGGCAATGGACTTCAACGCGGCTCATCCCATGGCTCTCATCGATAGTTGCGGCAATATTAGCTTTGTCGATTGGCTGATAAAAGCTCGGCCAGCCGGTTCCGGAATCAAATTTATGATCGGAACTAAACAAATCCAACCCGCAGACGCTGCACTTATAATGCCCTTTGCTCTTATTATTGTTATACTCGCCGCTAAAGGGGCGCTCGGTTCCATGTTCGCAGGCGACATGATACTGCTCTTTGGACAATTCTTTTTTTAACTCTTCGGGCGTTTTGCGGACCCTCTCGACTTCTTTATAAGTATTTGTCTCTGCGTCAAAAACACGAATCATTTCCCCTTTATTATTTGCCATGACGGATCCTCCCAGTAGCAATACGGTACAAAAAATTAGTATAATCTTATGTCTCATCGGACTTCCTCTTAATATTGGTTTGTGTCTCGCCCTAAAAAATTTACCCGCAACCATTATAATCTGATAAAGTAATTTTTCTATGAATAATACTGTTGCCCCACAAAAGACCTTTGCCGCGCTAAAAATCCGTGACGTCCGTTTTTTCATTTTGGCCATTGGATTCTTTTCTTTGGCCAGCCGCGCACTGGCCGTCGTCATCGGTTTTCAAATTTATCAGCTAACGCACAGCGCTTTAGCGCTGGGCATTTTAGGTCTTATCGAAGCGATCCCCGCGCTTTCCTTAGTGCTGTTTGGCGGTTATGTCGCCGACCATTATGACCGGCGCAAAATTTTGATCTTAACTCGCTTGTCGAGTTTGCTCTGCGCGATCCTGCTTATCATTTTGTCCGTCGAAATTCGTTCCTTTTCTTTGTTGGGTTTATATGCGGTTATTTTCATTGTTGGAATCGCCCGAGGGTTTGCCGACCCTGCTAATTCCGCTTTTGAAGCGCAAGTGGTGCCGCAACATTTGACGGTCAACGCCTCCTCATGGATTGGCAGCACATGGATCGGCGCCTCCATCGCAGGCCCGGCGATGATCGGCTTTGTCTTTGCCGGTTATGGCGCTATCGGTTCTTATGTTGTGATCAGCTTTTGGTTTTTGTGCGCGTGCGTGGCAACGATTTTTATTGCGCCCAAACCCCTCGTCAGACAAGAGCACAAAGAACCTTTCTTAAAAAGTATCCGTGTCGGTTGGGACTTTGTTTTAAAAAATCAGCCGCTATGGGGCGCGCTGGCGCTGGATTTATTTGCCGTTTTGTTTGGCGGAGCGATAGCCCTTCTGCCGATTTATGCGCAGGACATTTTGCACGTCGGGCCGATTGGTTTAGGATGGCTTAATGCCGCGCCATCGATTGGCGCATTGACGATCATGCTAATTGCAACAAAACATCCTCCCATTGAGCATGCCGGACGAAATCTCTTATGGACGGTTGCGGGATTCGGTGTTAGCATTCTCGTCTTTGCCATCTCAAAAAACTTTGCGCTTTCTATTGTCGCGCTTATCTTAAGCGGCGTATTCGACGGAGTCAGCATGGTCATTCGCCGGTCAATGGTGCGGCTTTTGTCGCCCAATCATATGCGCGGACGGATTGCCGCGGTCAGCTGGATTTTTGTTTGTTCGTCCAATGAGTTAGGTGCTTTTGAAAGCGGCGTGCTCGCCGCTTGGATTGGCGCGGTCCCTTGTGTGGCCATAGGCGGGGTGCTTACTCTTTTAACCGTCGCGTTTACCGCATGGAAAGCACCGCAATTGCGACGTCTGCGCTTTGACCCTCAAACGCTAGAAAGAAAATTATAAAAAACAGAGACGATATTGTATCCCACGCTCAAACAGTGTCTCGCCCCAAAACTAAACTTTTTATATCAGCAAAAAGGCTGGGGCTCGCCAAACTCGCATAGGATACAATATCGTCTCTGTTAAATCTTATGTAACAAATCACTAAATATAAAAAATGGAAATCACAAATACAGACATTATAATCTTAGGCGCGGGC
>JAYRHV010000059.1:0-5972 GCA_041907165.1 Candidatus Omnitrophota bacterium
CCAGTCGCCTCAACAAGCTCAAGATCTATGCAATGAAATACGCCAAGCTTCTGGAGTCTGTCAAATCTTTCGCTTAGATCTTGCAGATGCAGAAGCTGTTAAAAATTTGCTTGCCCAAGTGCACAAAGTATTTCCTGACCTTGAATTTCTGGTTAATAATGCCTCGATCTTTGAGCGCTCAAGCCTTAGAGCATTAAACCTCAAAGATTTTGAAAATGAATTCGCTGTCAACTTGCGCGCCCCTTTTATTTTGACCAGCCAATTTGCCAAACTCATTTCAAAAGGAAGCATTGTCAATATTCTTGATACCAATGTTTGCAAAAACAAAACCGCCTATTTATCGTATCTTATGTCAAAAAAATCTTTAGCCGCGTTGACCTCTTTAGCGGCCGTAGAACTAGCTCCCCATATTCGCGTCAATGCTGTAGCACCCGGACTTATTCTTGCGCCAGAACACAAAAACGCTGATTATCTTAAGCGCCTAGCTAAAAATATTCCTCTTAAACGAAAGGGAGAGCCAAACGACATTGCCAAAGCCGTACACTTTTTGCTTGAAAACACTTTTATCACCGGCCAAACCATCTTTGTGGATGGGGGAGAACATTTAGTTTAATAAAGGACCATATTGGTTGTGGATACGTCCTTTGGCTCAATGAACGGTCCCTAGTAGATGTCCCGCCTTTCGGCGGGAGAAATTCAGGGCTGCGTTCAATTCGCCGGCGGACATATCCACAACCAATAATTATTCACTCTATGGCAATCATTCGAATAACAGACTTGAAACTCAAAACGATTATCGGTATCAATGCTTGGGAAAGAACAACTAAGCAAGATGTCATACTCAATCTTCAATTGAATTTTGACTCATCCAAGGCCGCTCAAACCGATAATATTAACGATACCATTGACTACAAAGCGCTTAAAAAACGGATTATTGAGCTTGTCAAAGCTTCAAAGTTCTTTCTTTTAGAAAAATTGGTTGAGGAAGTGCTTTCTCTTATTATGTCAGACCCCAAAATCCTCCAAGCAACAGTCCGTATTGACAAACCCAAAGCTTTACGCTTCGCTAAGTCCGTTTCGGTGGAGTCAACACGCACTAAACAACAAAAACGTTAAAAACCCCTGCATCGATTCAACAGCTGAAATCCCTTAAATTTTTGATCTTTTGCATAGAATTAGCCTAAAAATTCCTACCCTCGAAGCCCTGCTTCGTAAACCTTTATTCTTGGCCTGTTTACAATTGCTGGCGCAAAAAATATTTTTGCAATGCGATAACGTGATGTGGTATGGTTTTGGTCAATATGCGAGCCAAAATTATACTAAAAAAACTTATGAGCATCAGTGTTTGTGCTTCCATTTTGCTTTGTACACTTTTTGTGCATACCAAAAGCGACGAAGCCTCTTTGATTCCTTTAGACAAAGGAATTATGGCTGGCCATGCGTCTTGGTATTCTCGAACCGATGCCGGAATCAACCGCCATACGGCTAATAATGAAATTTTTGATGACCACGATTTAACCTGTGCGATGTGGAATGTCCCCTTTAACCAAAAACTACGCGTCACCAACACCGAAAACGGCAAATCGATCATTGTTCGTGTCAATGACCGCGGTCCGCACAAGCGGTTTGTTCAAAAAGGGCGCGTAATTGACCTGACCAAAAGCGCTTTTCGACGTATCGCGGGAACGCAAAAAGGCCTCATCCACGTTCAAGTCGAATTCCTATAATTCTCTGCATTGATTGCCCTCTTGCTTAAAAAATCCGCTATTATTTTTTATTTTTAACTTGCAAATGCAATTATGATTGTTATCATAGGCCTGTAATTAAACCAAAAATAACATCCTATGAAATTTAAAAATGAAGTTGTAGTTATTACTGGAGCAACACGCGGCATCGGCAAAGCCATCGCTTTAGCTTTCGCAAAACATCAAGCGCACGTGGTCTTGATCGGCCGCAGCGCTGACGCTTTGAAGGCACTTTCCGACGAGATCAAGAACGCGGGAGAATCCAGCGATTTTTTTGCCTGCGATGTCGCAAACTCCCAAAATGTGCAAGAAACCGTCAATAAAATTCTTGACAAATATAAGTCCATTGATATATTGATAAACAATGCAGGGATCACTCGTGATAATTTGTTACTTCGCATGAGTGAAAGCGATTGGGATGAAGTTATTAGCACCAATCTCAAAGGTGTTTTTAATTTTACCAAAGCCGTTTCCCGGCCGATGCTCAAAGCCAAAAAAGGCAAGATCATCAGTATCGCTTCGATCATTGGAATAACAGGCAATGCGGGTCAAGCCAATTACGCCGCAAGTAAAGCAGGCATTATCGGTTTTACAAAATCGATTGCTCGAGAGTTGGCGTCACGCGCAATTACAGCCAATGCAATCGCGCCCGGATACATCGAAACCGAAATGACCGGCCAGCTTAAAGATGAAATTAAAGCCGATATCCTAAAAAGTATTCCTTTAGGACGGCTGGGTAGCGTTGAAGATGTCGCAAGGGTAAGTTTATTTCTCGCTTCAAAGGAAGCGGATTATATTACAGGTCAGACCATTGTTGTAGACGGTGGAATGGCGATTTAACTCACAGAGGGCAAAAAGGAGGCTTTTGTATGTCCGTTGAAGACAAAATCAGGTCTATTATTTCCGAACAATTAGGCGTTAAGCCTGAAGAAGTCAACCCGCAAGCATCATTTATCGATGATCTTGGTGCTGACTCGCTGGATACGGTTGAGCTTATCATGGCCCTTGAAGAAGAATTTGGTGTCGAAATCCCTGACGAAGATGCTGAAAAAATGGCAACCGTCGGTGATGCCATCAAATACATTGAAGAAAAAGCTCCCAGCAAGTAAGGTTCTTTTCTCTTAATATATATAGCTGTTAGAGCTTAAAGTATGCCCCGATGCATTTTTCGGGGCTGCTTTATAATGGAATGAAGCTCCACGGCTTCACAGAGCGTGGTCTTCTGTTGCGGGATAAACTTTAACAATTTTAGAAAAGATAACCAAATGCAAAAAAGACGCGTTGTTGTCACTGGCATAGGAGTCATTTCACCTTTCGGCACTGGGACTGAAATTTTTTGGAAATCACTTATCGAAGGCAAAAGCGGTATTCGTCCGATAACACATTTTGACGCCAGCCAATTTGACTGCAAAATTGCCGGGACTGTAATAAACTTCAATCCTCTGGATCACTTTTCGTCAAAAGAAGCCAGACATCTAGCGCCATTTGTACAATATTCCGTTGTCAGTTCACGGGAAGCCATTGCCATGGCAAAGCTAGATTTAAAAAGCGTGAATTTAGAGCGCATGGGTGTTTTGATCGGCTCAGGAATCGGCTGTTTGCACACCTTAGAAGAAGAGCATAGCAAATTGCTCACTCGCGGGCCTTCAAAAATTTCTCCATTTTTTATTCCTAAAATGATTATTAACGAAGCGGCTGGTCAAGTTTCGATTGAAACCGGGGCCAAAGGTCCAGCAACTTGCGTTGTCACAGCCTGCGCGACTGCGACAAACGCAATCGGCGATGCTTATCGGTTTATCCAGTACGGCGATGCCGACATCATGCTCGCCGGTGGCAGCGAATGTGCCGCAACACCGCTGGGGATCGGCGGATTTTGCGCTCTTAAAGCTTTGTCCCAAAGAAACGATGCTCCCGAAAAAGCAAGTCGTCCGTTTGATCTTAATCGTGACGGGTTTGTTATGGCTGACGGCGCGGGTGTCACACTACTAGAAACTCTTGAGCATGCCAAAATGCGTGGGGCCAATATTTTGGCTGAAGTCGTAGGTTACGGCCGCACTTCGGATGCGTATCATATTACCGCTCCAGAATCGACTGGTGCCGGCGCATCACGCGCGATGAAACTTGCGCTTGACGAAGCGAATATGCAGCCAAACGAACTTAGCTATATTAACGCGCATGGGACTTCGACGCACTTAAACGATAAAGTTGAAACATTAGCTGTCAAAAATGTTTTCAAAGAACATGCCAAACTTATACCGATGAGTTCTACAAAATCCATGACAGGACATTTGCTGGGTGCCGCAGGGGGGATTGAGTTTGCCGCAAGCGTTTTTACAATTCGGGATAACATCATTGCCCCAACGATCAATCTCGAAACAGCTGATCCAGATTGCGATTTGGACTACGTCCCAAACCACGCCCGTAAAGCAACCATCAATTCAGTCATGTCCAACTCGCTGGGATTTGGCGGTCATAACGCCTCGATCCTGATTAAGCGTTTTAAAGAATGACGCCCCGCGGGCTTTAGCCCGTGGTACCTTTAAAGGCTCAGCCAGTTGGCTGAGTCTTCGGCGGAATCCTCGCCACAAAATTTTTCGACAAGGGAAATCCATGAAAAACTACAAAATTGCAGTGATCGCAGGCGACGGGACAGGTCCAGAAGTCATTAATGAAGGTTTAAAAGTCCTTGAGGCGGCCGCACAAAAAATTGGATTCAAATACCAGACCCATCCCTATGATTTTGGGGGCGCACGTTATCTGCGCACAAAAGAAACTTTGCCGGATTCTGCCGTCGGGGAGCTTAAAACTTTTGACGCAATTTATCTTGGCGCTATTGGTCATCCGGATGTCAAGCCGGGAATTTTAGAAAAAGGTATCTTATTGAAGCTGCGGTTTGATTTAGACCAATATATCAATTTGCGGCCTGTCGAGCTTTATGATGAACGTTTTTGTCCGCTTAAAGATAAAAAACCAGCTGACATCAATTTTACAGTTGTGCGCGAAAATTCAGAAGGCCTGTACAAAGGTTTAGGCGAATTCCAAAATAAAGGGACGCCCGATGAAGTTGCAATTCAAATTTCTCATAATACCCGCAAAGGCGTTGAGCGATGCATCCGTTATGCTTTTGAATACACGCGCCAGTACGGAAAAAAGAAAAAACTCACGCTTTGCGGCAAAACCAATGTTTTGACTTTTGCTTTTGATCTTTGGGAGAGAACCTTTAATGAAGTAGCCAAAGAATATACTGACATCACTACCGATTACGCCCATGTTGATGCGACGACGATGTGGTTTGTCAAAAATCCCGAATGGTTTGATGTGATCGTGACCGACAATATGTTTGGCGATATCATTACCGATTTGGGAGCGATGATACAAGGAGGCATGGGGATTGCCGCCGGCGGAAACATTAACCCGCAAGGGGTTTCGATGTTCGAACCGATTGGCGGTTCTGCGCCAAAATATACAGGTAAAAATGTCATCAATCCTCTAGCCGCAATCGCCGCTTTAGCGATGTTATTGCGACAAGTTGGGGAAGACAAAGCTGGTAATGCGGTCGAGGCATCTGTTAAAACAGTTTTGCGCACCAAACTCAAAGATCTTGCCGCAGGCAAAATGGGGTATTCGACGAGAGAAGTTGGCGATTTAGTACTGTGTAATCTTAATAATTAATAGTGGAACACAGTACAAAAGTGCACTTTTTCTGAAGTTAAACCTTTAAAAATAATTTGACAGTGCACTAGTACTCAAAGAACTTTAAACATAGGAGCAAAAAAATGAATAAATACAATGTTGTTGTCGTTGGTGCCGGGGCTGTTGGGGTAGAAATGTTGCGCGTCTTGCGTCAAAGAAATTTTCCTGTCGCGCAATTAAAAGTTTTAGCCCGCAGTGACCGCGATATTACGGTTGACGGACAAACATATCATGTCGAACCGATCACAGCGCAAAGTTTTGAAGGCATGCAAATCGCTCTTTTTGCGGGAACCGAAGGCGAAAAAGGCGCAGCTGTCACTTTTGCCGATGAAGCGGTCAAGCGCGGATGTATCGTCATTGACAATGGCGCGGATTTTCGTATGGAAAAAGATGTTCCGCTCGTCGTTCCTGAAGTCAACGGCAAAGATGTGAAAATGGCCAAAAAAGGACGCGGTATTATTGCCAATCCGAATTGTTCAACGATACAAATGGTGGTTGCACTCGCCCCTATTCACAAAATGTCAAAGATAAAAC
>JAYRHV010000060.1:0-2032 GCA_041907165.1 Candidatus Omnitrophota bacterium
AAGCCATTTGCCAAATGAATTTTGGTATTTGCGTTTGGCCGCGTCTTTAATGCTTATCGTTTACGTAGTCAAAAAACAGGACTTGGTTTTTTTTATCGGTGTTATTTTGCAGTCGGCTATTTACATACGCAATATCATTTTGATCAAAAACGGAGATCAAGCAAATGTCTAATTTAATTTCGATCGTTGTTCCGGTTTACAATGAAGAGCAAAGCCTTGGGCCTTTGTTTGAAAAAATAAGTGCTGTGATGAAAGATATTTCACAAAAATCGTTTGAAGTGATTTTTATCGACGACGGCAGCGATGATGGGTCTTGGGAGGTCATTGAGAAGTTAGCGGCTAAAAATGCCCATACGGTCCGTGCGGTTCGTTTTCGCAAGAATTTTGGCAAGTCTCAGGCTTTGTCGGTGGGGTTTGCGCTGGCGCACGGCGACCCGATTATTTCTATGGACGCGGATTTGCAGGATGATCCTCAAGAGATCCCACTGTTTCTTGAAATGATCAAAGACGGCGCTGATCTGGTTTCGGGGTGGAAAATCAATCGCAGAGACCCTTTGTCAAAAACATTGCCTTCAAAAGTTTTTAATGTGGTTGTTCAAGTCATCTCGGGAGTCAAACTCCATGATTTTAATTGTGGATTTAAAGCTTATCGCCGTGAAGTGCTTAAACATATCAAAATTTATGGCGAGCTGCATCGATTTATTCCGGTTTTAGCGTACGGGTATGGTTTTAATATTGCCGAGGTCGGTGTGCGACATAATCCGCGAGAATTCGGACATTCGAAATATGGTTTGGAACGTTATGCGCGGGGGTTTTTGGATCTTCTGACTGTTATTACCACGACGCGTTTTATCCGTCGGCCGTCGCATCTTTTTGGCGGGTGGGGGATTATTGCGGGGCTCATTGGATTTAGTATTTTGCTGTACTTAAGCATCCATTGGGTGATGGGAACGCCGATTGCCGCACGGCCGTTATTTTTCTTAGGGATTATGCTAAGCATTATGTCTGTACAGATGATTTCGCTAGGACTTATTGCCGAGCTGTTTATTTATTATGCCAAGCCCAACGAAAACGAAGAGTTGATCAAACAAAAAATAAATCTTTCTTAATGTCGTCTGCCATGGAATTTGAGCAAATACTTTCACAAAGAAAAAGTGTCCGTAACTTTACGCCTGCGCCTATTGCCCAAAAGGACGTTCTGTCGATTATTGAAGCGGGGACTTGTGCTCCCACTGCCTGCAATCAGCAATTATGGCGTTTTGTGGTTGTCGATGATCAAAAGCTAAAGGAGCGTTTGATTACTCAGGCCTATTGTTCGACGCTTATCCGTAAGGCCGCCAGTGTGATCGTGGTTATCTACGACGGATGGAATCAAAAGGAGGCGATACAGGCCGGTTCGATGGCGATTATGAATATGCTCAATCGCAGCTGGGAGATGCAGATTGGCTCTTGTAGCATCAACAGTTTTGGTGATCAAACAAGAATCAAAGAAATTTTGAATATCCCTGACGGTTACGTCGTTGTATCTTTTGTTATATTAGGATATTCTGATGATTTAAAAAATGAGCAGTTTCCTTTGGTTGACCGCCGGCCTTTGGAAGAGGTTGTGAGTTTTAATGGGTATCAATCACGGCGCGATTATTCCAAAAGCTATGACCCGGATGTTTGGGAAAAAGATAATCTCGACGATTATCAAAGGTATTATTGCCGCAAAACTTTTTTGGGCAAACCGATGGATTTGGTCTCGGATTATGAGCTGGACGTCATTCAAAATCAGCTGCAGGATCTTAACGGAGATATTCTTGATATCTTTTCTTATGATGGTTCGTATCTGAAATTATTCCCCAAGCAAAAAATCTATTCTTTAAATCTCAACCCGATAACCGCTCGCTACGCGCAGAGCGCGGTGTCTTTAGAGAACAACGACACGGCATCTGTTGAAAGTCTCACATGGCAAGAGCTGACGGATGGCCAAAAGAATTTGGAACAAGTCCGTTATATCACCATGATTATGAAGGCCGAGCGCGTTTCC
>JAYRHV010000061.1:0-4377 GCA_041907165.1 Candidatus Omnitrophota bacterium
GGCCGCGGGAAGAATCAAATAAACTATGACCGATAGCCAATATATCTCTGTCCGAGAAGCAGCACAAATTTTAAGCATCACCGAAAAAAAGGTGATGGACTTAATTGAAGAAGAAAAATTACAAGCCTACAAAATCGCTAATCAATTCTTGCGCCTTAAAAAAAATGAGGTCACCGCGCTAAAAGATACAGGGAAGGTCGTCACCGAAGTAATAATTCACCCCTACACCGCTGCCGAGCGCGTCCGCGATTTCTTTTATTTTAATGATTTCTACCTTGTCTGCTGCGGGATCGTTGTAGTTCTTGTGTTTTTTGTTTTTCAAAAATAAAGGATTTATCATGTTAAAATCATCAAAACTTTTATCACGGTTTTTTGTCATCATTTTCTTGACATGCATGCTCACGGGATGCTCGATGATAAAAAATTATCAAAAGAGCCAAGAGCAAAAAAAACTGGACACTGAATTAAAGAAAAATAATTATATGTCCCTCAAACGCGATATCGCGACGAATGCCTTGCGAAACGGAATTCTTGCCGAAGAGCTCAAAGCAAAATACGGTTTGCCTGACGATGTGTTCTATTCAAGCTCAAGCGTGAGCAGTTTTCAGATTTGGACTTACGATAGCACCCGAGGTAAACTTGATGATACCGCGCTCTCGCCGATCATCCTTTACTTGGAAAACGATAAGTTAGTCAACTGGAAATATTAATCTAGCTTATACTATATTATTTTGAGTCATCTGCGCTAAAAAACAGCGGGTGAAATATACCCTAATCCCCAAAAAATATTTTTTCCTTTGTTGCATTCCGATGATATAATTGATTTAATCTAATATCTCGCTCATTCGTTTTACTTTCTCAAAAATAATTCTTATCTGAAAGAAACTTCAGGCATGCGAAATGCTTGAATCGTAAAACACTAATTTTTACCGTGTTTAAGTTGATAAATCGACATGATTAAACCAACCTTATCACGCCTCTTATTTGCACAAAAAATCACTGCATTTTTTGCCATTTTTATATTTCTATTCTCGAGTCTTCTGCAGCCAATCCGATATGCCTACGGACAAGAAGCGATTGCCCCAACGTTAACTCGTGCCGATGGACTTGCGCAGCCCGGGACAATGGTTCATTTAAGCCATGCCTTTGCCCCTGCGATTCTTAAAGGGCTTAAAATTTATCCCAATGATCCTTTGCGTTTTGATTTTATCGTCGATAAAGGCGACGCAGAGCAAACGCAGACACAGCTACAAGTTGATTCAACGAGAATGCTTAAGTATGTCCTCGCTTCACTGACTATCTCTGAAGATGACCTTTGGGTTAATCTGTCTCCTTACGAAAAAGACCGTATCATCCCGGACGCTTTCGGGGCAACTCTGATGGGATGCGATCTTTTAGCACAAGATTATACCCTTAAGCAAATCACAGCATCTGTTCTCTATCCCGAAGAGTCCATCGGAAAAGATTTTTGGGACAAGGTCTCACAAGAAGCTCAAAAAGAATACGGGACAACGGATATCCCTATCGACACATTTAATAAAGTTTGGATCGTCCCTGATAAAGCGGTCATTTATGAAAACAAAACAGCCTCCTACATTGTTGAAAGTCGTTTGAAAGTCATGCTAGAAGAAGACTATTTAGCGCTACAAAAAACGGATATTTCCCACAGCTTGTTACAACAATCCGCCCCACATAAATTTGGTACAGTGGGGACAAACACGCTGGGTTCAAAAATCATCCGTCAGATCGTAATCCCAATTCTTGAAAAAGAGGTCAACGAAGGCCAAAATTTTGTTCAACTTAGACAAATTTATCATTCACTGATCTTAGCGGTATGGTTAAAAAATAAATTTCGAAACAATATTTTTGGCAAAAATTATATCGATAAAAATAAAATTGCCGGCGTCGATGTTGAAGACAAAACAATAAAGAACAAAATCTGGGGCCAATACGTCGAGTCTTTTAAAAAGGGTGTTTATAATTATATTAAAGAAGATTTTGACCCGCAGACTCAGCAAATTGTACCAAAGAAATATTTCGCTGGCGGGGTAAAGCTTGATCGTATAAATCCAACGACTACTCCACAACTACCCGAAGAATTTCACGATAATTATGTAGTCGAAAGTATTCGGTTTAATAGTGCACCGACTAAGTCCTCATCTGCGGCGGTCGGACTTGATGTAGAGAAAGCAAAACAAATTTTATCTGCTGGAGCCATCGATGTCTCTTCTATCCAAGACAGTCGTCTCAAAAAGTTTTTAATGCTTTTAAATCACCTCGGGTTGACAGATGATTTTGTTGTAATAGGCGGCGCGGCAAAAGATCATTTATTGTCTGATCAGACATCGATTATTAATATAACTCTAAAAACTAACTTAACTGCTCAAGAAAGGGACAATTATCAGACTTCTTCAACTTTTGATAATGACCGTTTGTGGGAAATAGCTAAAAATAAATTAGAAATTTTGGCTCGTGGTCTTAACATAAACCCAGAACGTCTGCTTCTTGCCCAAGATGATCCGAATGTTGCAACTTTTGAAGGTATTGCTCTAACATACATCGGACCGGTTAAAGTTGAAAATACAGTTATTAAACAGTACGTCGTTGATTCTATGACAGACGATATCATGTCCATCGTCAGCGGCCCGTCAATTTTAAATTTAGCTGTCGATGCAAACGGGAAATTTTATGGAGCTCGTATTGCCCTTGTGGATCTTTTGTCTGGTCAAGTCCATATTCATGGCCAACCCCAAAAATTGACTCTTTCGCAAATTATAAGAATCTTAGCCTCAGCTGCTGAGTTTAACCTGACTATTGATGATGCGACATGGGATATTCTCCGCCAACAAACACGCCGTCTTCTTCAGACCCCATTATCCCCGGCAGAGTATAAGCTGCTAAACCGGATCTATTCAAAATATACTGCAACGATTCAGCAAAGAATGGGAAATTCCGCTGTTAAAGATTTAGATAAGTGGTTGGACATTTTAGGTCTCAAATCAAAACTGGGGTACTTGCAAGCCGAAAATATCGCTTCGGCAATACACCATTCCCATAATACTAAGTTAGACGCCAACACAGGTGCGAAACCGCAAAGCGCAGCTGTTGCAGCAAAAACACTGGAAATTATCAATTTAATAATATCTGAACAATATCTTCCTGAAGATACAATCATTCTCCAAAAACGCATTGATGCCTTGAATCTTAATCTTCTGTCTCTCGATGATCACGCACGTCTTTTAGATCTACTTGATCAGAACATTGCATGGATAAGAAATACGGTCAGTTTAAATCTTATCGGAGCAACATTACCTCGCACTGTAGCCGCACATGAATTTACCGCGGTGACACCTTTGACATCAGAGGAGAAACTTTCAACGACAAGTTATTATCAACGCATCGGACTTTTACAATATATCTCCAATCATCTTCTGCTGGCTATAACACAAAACGATATTCAACCTCTAGCAATTGTCCATGGCCTTAATCATGACTTGGTCATGAAAGCCCTTCGCACTGGCCGTATTGAGCCAAGCGATATGCCACAGGCTGTACAAAGATTTTTGGAATTCCTACGACGCAACAATTTAGATAACGTTATTTTAGTCGGCGGCGGTGTTCGTGATATTTTCTTTGGAAAAAACCCTGACGATTTTGATGTCGCAATTGCGATTGATAATTTTGACCACACAGAAAGAGGCGTTGCCTCATTTACACGCAATGAAGCCAGCGAAAGAATATGGCAAATCGCGCAGGATTCCCTCACACGGCTGGCGAAAGGATTAAATACAGAACCGATATACCTTTTAAGGACAAATGATCCTAACGCTGCTCGATTTGAAGGACGAGAAGTCCAATGGGCCGGCCCATTAAAAATCTTTGCCTCAGGCGTGACCTTACGACAAATGATCGCTGAGCGTGGAACAAATGGTAGTCTCGGAGAGTTTTATCCCTCTTCATCCGGCCCTTCAAATCTTAGGGTTGGGATTGATGCTTCTGGACGGGTCTATGGCCTAAGGGGACTTTTAAATTATGCTCTAGGACGCGTTGTAATCGACGGGGATGGCTATAATTTCACCATGGGGGCAGTTTTACGTTCCCTACGACTTTATCTGGGTTTTGACCTTCAACTCGACGACTCTGTAAAAACATATATTACTCAAAGCATGAATTCGTATATCGACGGGATAACGCCGATCGGGGATAATGATTTTAATATCGCCCAAGGGCTTCTAGGAAAAATCTTAAAAGATATCGGCGATGATCCTTCTAAACAACAAAAACTCAATGAACTCATGAGTGAATTAAAAATTGACAAGGTCTTCTTGCTTCTAAAAGCACACCACGAGCAACATACGGTAATCGTCGATTTACAGA
>JAYRHV010000062.1:0-3076 GCA_041907165.1 Candidatus Omnitrophota bacterium
ATTATTCCTTTTATGGAAAATCTTTCTGCAGAAATAATTTTAAAGTCGTGTAAGGGAAAAATCGACCTTAAACCTTTTTTGCCAAGCCCGACGACCAACAAGACAGCGCAGCTTATTTTGGATGACAAGAATTTTGTCTGGCACCCTTTTACGCAAATGAAAGATTGGATGGAAGATAAACCGCTTATTATCGACCGTGCAGAAGGTTGTCATTTGATTGACACCGATGGACGGCGTTATTTAGACGGGGTCTCAAGCTTATGGGTCAATGTGCACGGCCATAACCATCCGACGATCAGCACAGCGATCAAAGAGCAGTTGACGCGCTTGGAGCATTCGACGTTTTTGGGGTTGTCCAATACGCCGGCTATTAAGCTGGCAAAAAAGTTGGTTGCCGTTGCGCCGGATGGACTTGAAAAAGTTTTTTATTCCGACAACGGCTCGACGGCTGTTGAGGTGGCGATCAAAATGGCCTACCAGTACTGGAAAAACACTGCTCGCCAAGACAAAGTTAAAATTGTTCATTTGGCTAATTCTTACCATGGCGATACGCTCGGCAGTGTCAGCGTCGGCGGAATGGATCTGTTTCATAAGGTTTATAAGAATTTGACTTTCCCGACGGTGCAGTTGGATTTTCCGGACGGGTATCGCAATAAAGAGTATGAAAAGGCCATAAGGAATTTGGAAGAACTTTTTGCCTCTTCGGCTGATCAGATAGCCGCTTTAATTGTTGAGCCGCTTGTGCAGGGTGCCTCGGGCATGCTGGTTTGGCCGGATGGCCTTTTAAAGCGCATGAAAGAATTATGTGAAAAGCACGATGTCTTTTTAATCGCAGATGAGGTGGCAACCGGTTTTGGCCGTACGGGTAAAATGTTTGCCTGCGAGCACGAGAGTGTCACACCGGACTTTTTGTGTTTGGCCAAGGGTTTGACCGGCGGGTATTTGCCATTGGCGGCGACGTTGACGACAAAAAAGGTTTTTGACGGGTTTGTCTTTGATTACAAGGAACAAAAAACATTTTTTCACGGGCATACATATACAGCAAACCCTTTGGCCTGCGCGGCGGCTTTGGCTAATTTGGAAGCGTTTTCTCTCGAGCACACATTAGCCAAGCTGCAACCAAAGATCCAAATTTTAACGGAAAAATTAAAGGCGTTTGAAAAGTTGCCTTTCGTCGGCAGCGTTAGGCAAAAAGGTTTTATGGCCGGCATTGAATTAGTCAAAGACAAGGAAAGCAAAGAGCCATTTAGTTGGGAAGAAAAAATCGGGGTTAAGGTTTGTCAACAGGCGCGTAGCCGCGGCGTTATTTTGAGGCCTTTGGGCAATGTGATTGTGCTCATGCCGCCTTTGTCGATTTCTAAGAGGGAACTGGATTATCTTTTGCAGGTCGTATATTGGGCAATTGCGAATTTAGGGCAAGTCCTGCCGGCTCAATGAACGGTCCCCGGTAGATTCCCGCCTAACGGCGGGAGAAAATCGGGGCTTAAGTTCAATTCGCCGTTCGGACTTACCCTAAATTCTCAAGAAGACATGAGTCTTAATATGAATAAGAAGAATTCTAAAAAAGTTTTTGTCGCGATGAGCGGCGGGGTGGATTCCTCGGTCGTTGCCGGCCTTATGAAAGAGGCTGGGCATGATGTTGTCGGTGTTACGATGTGCTTTAGCATAACGCATCCTAACAGCAAAAAGCCTTCCTGCTGCGGGGTCGACGGCATTGCGGATGCTCGTCGGGCGGCGCAGATTTTGGATATTCCGCATTATGTTTTGGATTTTGCGGCGGACATCAATGATTTTATCATTGAGGACTTTACCAATGAATATTTAAGCGGACGAACACCTAACCCTTGTGTACGTTGCAATCAGCATTTGAAATTCGGGTCGTTGTATAAAAAAGTCATGGCGCAAGGCGCAGACTTTTTGGCGACTGGCCATTATGGAAAAATTGTTTTTAATCCGCAAAAAAATCGCTATGAACTTCACAAAGCTGTTGACGAGCGCAAAGACCAAAGCTATTTTCTCTATAGTATGCCTAAAGAAACATTGCCCAAAGTATTGTTTCCTTTAGGCGATTTGAATAAGGCCCAAGTCCGCGAATTAGCACGAAAATATCAGCTAAACACCGCCGAGAAAGCTGAGAGTCAGGATATCTGTTTTGTCCCCGACGGCGGGTATAAAGAATTTATCCGTCAGCGCGTCGGTAACGCCGTCTTTGTCCCCGGGCCATTTAAAAATGAGCATGGCGAAATCGTCGGGCAGCATCAGGGCATTGCCAATTATACGATCGGTCAGCGCGATAAGTTAGGGATTGCTTTAGGCGTGCCGGTGTATGTTTATAAAATTGAAAAAGAAACGAACACGGTTTACGTCGGGCCTTTGTCGATGCTGTATTCTGCGGGACTTCTGGCCAACAATTTTAATCCTGTCAGTATGGATATTCCTCAAACGACAATTGAGGTTGCGGCCCGTATTCGTTATAATGCGCAGGTCATGAAAGCCAAATTGACCTATTTGGGTCAAGATTCGATTCGCCTCGACTTTGATGAACCGCAAAAATCCGTGACGCCGGGTCAGTCGGTCGTTTTTTATGACGGGGACGTGGTTTTAGGCGGGGCAACAATAGAAGAGCCAATCAAATGCGAAAGCTAAGAAAGGATTGATATGAAGATCAGTTTAGATTTAGCAAATTTAAAAGGTTTTGTTGAACAAAAAGATTTACAGGCGCTTGTCCCTCAATTGCAAAAAGCGCACGAGGATTTGCATTTTCGCCAAGGCAAAGGCAGTGAGTTTACCGGATGGCTGAATTTGCCCAGCCAAACTGACAAAAAATTCCTGTCTGAATTAAAAGTTCTGGGTGAAAAAATCCGCAAGAATTCAGATTGCATAATTTCAATCGGTATAGGCGGCTCTTATATCGGTATTCGCGCGGCCTTGGACTTTTTGTCCCGTGAGCAAAAGATCCCCGTTTATTACGCCGGGCACAACCTAAGCTCTGGGTATTTTCAGAATCTCTTCGCGAAATTAAAAAATAAGCGTGTGACCGTGCTTGTGATTTCTAAGTCGGGCACGACGACCGAGC
>JAYRHV010000063.1:0-7316 GCA_041907165.1 Candidatus Omnitrophota bacterium
GCCGGAGAAACAGGTCTTTCGCAAAGCGCTTTTGGTCGAAGGCTTTCGGCCGGGCCAGTGGCTGATTGGTTTTGTGACCGGCGAGGTGGATGATCCCGAAAGAAATGGCAAATGGATCAAGATTTTTATGCCGACGGTGCCGCATTTTACATCGGGGTTTTTAATCCATGTCAAGGAGGAGAATACGATCGATCCCAAATGGACGATTGACGAAGCGATGAAGGTCGTAATTTCAGGCGGGATCATCGGCCCTGAAGCAATAGGAAAAAGCGGCATTAAGCATGGGGAGATGGATTTTGGAGAAAAGGATTAAAGACGATGTTCTGCGGATTTATGAAAAACTCGATACGCAGATCGAAAAATTTAAAGCTCAGAGCCTTTTGCGATGCGCTCAGGGCTGTGGCCGTTGTTGTGAAAATCCCCAAATTTTTGTCACTGTCCTCGAAGTTCTCCCTTTAGCCTATGAGCTTTGGCAAAGTTCCAAAGCCCTCCAAATTATTGCCCAAATTAAGGATAATCCATTAAAACAGGTGTGTGTGTTTTATGAAGCCGACAGATTAATCAGCGGACAGGGCCGTTGCGGTATTTACCCGTTGCGGCCTTTGATTTGCCGGCTGTTTGGGTTCTCGGCTAAGAATGATAAGTACGGTCAACCTCATTTGGTCACTTGTCCGACGATAAAAAATTCTTTTGCGCAAGAATATCAACAGGCTCAAATGGATATGCGTCAGGAAAAATTAAAGGCGCCGCTGATGCAAGATTATGCGATGCAGCTTTTAAATGTTGAACCAAATCTTGGCACGCAGCAATTTCCCATTAATCAGGCCGTTTTGATCGCGCTGGAAAAAGTAGGATTGTTAAATGCACAAGAAAAAATCTAGAGCAAAAAAGAAAGTCCCAAAGGTTCTTTGGGGGATCGCGGTCGCGGGGGTTTTTGTTTTAGGCGCGGTTTTATTTTTCTCATCGACAAGAATGGGCCTTCGTTTGGTTAGCAAACATTTTTTGCCTGATTTTATTTTGGCCGAAGATGTCGATTTTGGTGATGTCAATGGATTTCTTTCAGATGAATTGACATTTAATCAAATCGAGCTTAAAGATCTAAAATGGTTTCCTTCCGGGACGGTCATTCGCATTCAGCGATTGACGGTCAAACTCACATCGCTTAATCCGCAGGATGCCAAGATTGATTTTGAAAATATTCGGCTGTTTATGCCGTACAGCGACCCGATTGTTTTTTCTGGACATTGCGTCAAAGGCGAGCTTTCGGCGAATGTCTACTCAAGCAATGTTTCCATTGAAGAAATTTTAAGTCTTCTGCCGTCTAAGATCTCGAGTAATCCTGCGGGTGTAATCAAGAATGTTGATTTGTATTTGGAGGGGCCGCTATCTGCGGTCAATGTTAAAGGGACTTTTATGATTGAAGAATTTCGAATGCCAAAATTTACGATCAACCAAGCGCCGGGGGACTTGGCGTTTGTTCTTCGCCGCATCCCAAGCGGCTATTCTCCCGCTGGACAATTGCGCGTCACCTCAGGAAGGTTAAACACGAAAAACGCGCTTTTAAAACTTCAGGAGAGCAAACTTTTTTTCTCGGGCAGTTTTATAAAGCCTGTGTTTGATATTAAAGCAAGCGCTTCAATTGGCAAGGTTGACGTAGATGTTATTCTTTCGGGAACCCCGCAGGCGCCCCAATGGCAGTTTAGTTCCAACCCGCCTTTGGCCCAAGAGGTTTTAATGCTTATGTTTTTGACGGGTAAGAATATGGATGTTGTGCAGACGTCCGTTGATCAAAAGCGCCTTACGCCGGATTTAGCAAAAGATCTTGCGGACTATTTTCTTTTAGGAGGGGAGGGCGGACGCATCGCACAGAAATTAGGGATCAAAAATTTTTCTATTATTTATGACAAAGATGTGGCTGGAATAGGCGTCAAAAAAGAAGTGACGGATTTTCTCGATGTTGGGTATCAACTGGAGCAAAAAGGGTATGATCATCCTCAAACAGCTGATTTGAAACACACCTTGGGCGCAGAGCTTAAACTCAATTCACGGATTTCTGTGGAAGTGGACAAAGAGCTTTATCAATTCCATAATCAGGAACGTTTGACAGATCCGATCAAGCCGGAAGATAAGATTTTTTTAAAGTATAAGACCCAATTTTGATTCAAGCAGAAGGGATTATGCAATGTCGCGGTATATCAAAAAAGTTTCCAAGAAGTTAGGGCTTGCCCCGGGGACACTGGTTCATATCGGAAAACAAGGCCTACAGCAGATGAAGATTACGCTTTTCGATTTTGATGCACAGAAGTGTCATGAGCGGTTGGTTGGGCAAATAGATGAGCTTCGATCCTGCAAAGATAGCCCAACGGTTTCTTGGATCAATGTCGATGGCTTAGAAGATGTTGAAAAGATTGCAAAAATAGGAGAAATCTTTGGCATCGATGCACTGGTGTTGGAAGACATTGTCAATACCAATCAACGCCCGAAGATGGAAGATTTTGGGGACTACATTTTTATTGTTTTTAAAATGATTTATCCCAGCGAACGTAAGGATGAAATAATTTCTGAACAGGTCAGCTTGATTTTGGGAACACATTATATTATTTCGTTTCAAGAAGAAGCCGGACACGATGTGTTTGAAGGGCTTCGGCAACGTCTTCGTGAAGGCAAGGGGCGTATCCGAAAAACACGCGGGGATTATTTGGCCTACTCGATAGCAGATGCGGTTGTTGACCATTATTTTCTTGTGTTAGAAAAGTTGGGGGACAAAATCGAGGAGATTGAAGAGACGCTTCTTTCCGACCCTAAGACAACGGTCCCTCGACAAATCCATGTCTTAAAACGCGACATGATCTATTTGCGTAAACAGGTTTGGCCGCTGCGCGAACTTCTTTTTGAATTAGCGCATTGTGAATCAGCCTTGATTGAAAAAACAAGTGAACCGTTTTTTCGGGATCTTTATGATCACGCGGTGCAGGTCTTGGATACTGTCGAAACATTTCGAGATATTTTAAGCGGCTTACAGGACATCTATCTTTCGTTTGTCAGTACGCGTTTAAATGAAGTGATGAAAATGCTCACGATTTTTTCAACGATTTTCATTCCTTTGACATTTTTAGTTGGCGTTTATGGGATGAATTTTAAAGTGATGCCGGAGTTAGAATGGCCGTGGGCCTATTTTGCGCTCTGGGGCTTTATGATCGCGTTGTCCGTCGGGATGGTGGTCTATTTCAAAAAAAAGAAGTGGTTTTAGACAAAAGCTTGCGCTAATATATACATTTTCATCTTGAATTCTTGAATTCAATGAATTAAGGAATACAGCATAACACTCAAACGCAATAATTTAAATATTTTCAATTTTTCTGATTTATTGCATTTGGGTATGACCATACAATGGCCAAGATCATTAAAAAAATATTCCCGCAATCAACCGCTTTGCAGCCAGTTGATCGGCTAAAAGTTTTAGTTTTTGCAACGGATCATCTTCTTTTAAAACAAATAGCAGGCTTGCTGGAGAAAAAGAATGTTCTTATTTGGCTTGTTAGCGATGAAAGAAAACTCTCAAGAGAACTTGAGCAGGCAGACCCGGAGCTTATTTTAATGCAACTTAATGCGACGACCATTCGACCTTTAGACCAAATTGTCGCCGACGTCTTTGTGTGGATGCGAAAGCGTGCGAGGGCAATTAATAAACTTTTAGATACGCCCAGCCATTATCTTTGGCAGCATTCTAAGGTTGTTTTATTCGAAGGCGAAAGCCAGATAACTCCCACGGGCTCTTTATCGGCACAGATTGCTGATACCGACGAGATGATTCGCCTGTGTCAGCTTTTAGGCGATGTGAAATATATTGGCGAGTTTTCATCCTATTCCTTTATGTCTAAAATGCGTCCTTTTTTGGAAGATTTGTATGAGTGATGAAATTAAAAATACAATAGAGCCGCAAGGCATGCTCAAGCGAACCGAGCCATTTCGGGCGCTGGTCTTTGGTTCTCAGCCTAAAGTGGTTAAACAAATGTCTGATCAACTGACCAGAAAAAAGATCCTTACACGTACAGTTATTGACGAGAAGTTTTTGTTGGCGAGTTTATCTGAATTTGATCCGGATATTATTTTTTTAGAAATTAACGGTCAGACACGAAGCCCGGTGGAACAGATCGTAAAAGTCGTTTTTTTGTGGACAAAAAATTATGCGCGTAAAATTAATGCAGCACTCAACAGCCCTACAACCAGACTTTGGGCCAAGGCCAAGGTTGTTATGTACAAAAGTGAAACAGAAGACACGGCCGTAAATCCGGCAGGGGTTACCATTACTGACTTAGACGAAGTTTTGTTTAAGTGCAAGGAAGCTGGCGACGTTATTTACATTGGCTTGTATTCGACGTGGTCTTTTTATTCGAAAATTGAGCCCCTTTTTCCCAAAGGTCAGCTTTGAAAAAACATTATTTAATTTTTGTTTTGAGTTTTTTCTTTGTCGGCGCTAATTTAGGCTGTGATTTTGTTTATCGGCTCTTGCAGAAGGAAGGCGCTGAAGAAAAAGAAATTTTGGGCATCGTCAGGCCCGCAGAGTCCAATGAAAAAGTCAAAAAGGTCCAGACGCTTTTAAAGATTTATGGTTATAGCGTGGGAAATCCTGATGGGACGCTTGGAAATAATACCCGTGTAGCCATAGGCAAGTTCCAAGAAGACAATTCCCTTAAAGTGACGCGTTTTGTTGATTATGCAACGTGGGGCAAACTTATATTTCACGAAGATATCGGGTTGATCAAAGACGGAAAGATCCATATCGCCAGTGTCCAAGCGGCCCTTAAGGCAGCTGGGTATAATATAGGAAAAACCGATGGATATGCTGGCCCTAAAACGTGGGAAGCGCTTAAAGATTTTCAGAAAGCCAGAGGCCTTAAACCCGACGGACGAATTGGCCTTAAAACTTTGCGGCAGCTGGCAGAGTATTTGCAGTGATCTTTTCTTTTGACAATAATTTCGCGGTCGTGTATGCTCGACAATAAATAGAAAATTATTTCTCCATGAAAATCCACGAATATCAAGCGATACAAATTTTTAAAAATGTTCTGATCCCAACGCCCGGCGGGGAGGTTGCTTCGACTTTACCCGAGGGCTTAAGCGTTGCTCTGCGGCTGGGATTTCCCGTCGTTCTTAAGGCGCAAGTTTTAGTCGGTGGCCGCGGCAAAGCGGGCGGGGTTGCGGTTGTTAAGAATGAAAATGAATTTAAAGAACATTTTGTCCGCATCAAACAGTTAAAAATCAAAGGGTATTGCGTCGACAAGATTTTTATTGTTCCGGCCATTGCCATTAAAAAAGAATTTTATGCGGCCGTTGCCATTGACAATATCAAGGCGGACGTTGTTCTTATTGTCAGCGCAGATGGCGGGGTCGAAATCGAAGAAACCGCCAAAACTAATCCACAGGCGATTAAGAAATTTTATCTAAATGGCCAAAGGGTCCTTGACCCGGCGCGTTTTCTGGAATTTATTAAAGCGGTTTTTCCCGATCCTGCAGACCAAGGTCATGCGACGGACATTTTGCAAAAACTGGTCACCGTCTTTTTTGCCCAAGACTGTTCAATTGCCGAGATCAATCCCTTGGTCAAAGACGCTTTAGGGGCGTGGTATGCGGCGGATGCGAAAATCAATTTTGACGATAACGCGCTTTATCGCCAGCCACAGCTGGAGAACTTGCGGGACATCTCGTATGAAGATGCCGATGAGACAGAAGCCAAGAATTTGAGTTTGAGCTTTGTCAAAATGGAAGGCAATGTCGGTTGTATCGTCAACGGCGCAGGTTTGGCCATGGCAACGATGGACACGATTAAACTTTTGGGCGCAGAGCCGGCCAACTTTTTGGACGTCGGCGGCAGCTCAAATCCGGCCAAAGTTTTAAACGCTCTGCGTATTATTCTGCGCAACAAGAACGTCAAATCGATACTGATCAATATTTTTGGCGGCATTACCCGCTGTGATGATATAGCCAACGGAATTATTGAAGCGCGCAAACAACTCAATATAAGCGTCCCGATGGCTGTGCGATTGATTGGCACCAACGAAAAACAAGCGCAGGACATTCTTAAAACGGTAGGCATTATTTCTTATCCGACGATGCGGTCTGCCGTTGAGCAAGCGGTAAAATTAGCAAAGAAAGCTTAAGATGAGTATTTTAATTAACGAAAATACAAAATTGTTAGTCCAAGGCATAACCGGCCGCGACGGGTCTTTTCATGCACAAAAAATGTTGGAGTATGGGACTAAGGTCGTCGCTGGTGTGACTCCGGGCAAAGGCGGACAGAATGTTGCGGGCATCCCTGTTTTTAATTCAGTTTTAGAAGCTAAAGAAAAAACGGGAGCTAATACAGCGGTCATTTATGTGCCGGCCAAATTTGCCAAAGACGCTATGCTCGAGGATATCGCAGCAGGCATTGAGCTTATTATTTGTATCACGGAAGGGGTTGCAGTTTTGGATATGGTCGAGGTCAGCCGCCAGTTGCGCGGGACAAAAATCCGTTTGATCGGGCCTAATTGTCCGGGGCTGATAACACCGGGAAAATCTAAAGTTGGCATTATGCCCGGACAAATTCATAAACCGGGAAAAATTGGCGTTGTTTCGCGCAGCGGAACGCTTACTTATGAGGTCGTCGACAATTTGACCCGCGCGGGGATAGGCCAGTCGACGTGCGTTGGTTTAGGCGGGGACCCGATTATCGGCACGCGGTTTATTGAAGTATTAGACCTTTTTGAAAAAGACCCTGACACTCAAGGGATTGTGATGGTCGGCGAGATCGGCGGCGAGGATGAACAGTTGGCGGCACGGCATATTAAAGCGCACATCAAAAAGCCCGTTGTCGGGTTTATCGCCGGCAAGACCGCGCCGCAGGGCAAGCGCATGGGGCATGCGGGCGCGATTATTTCAGGCGGGGACACGACGGCCGAGGCGAAGGTCCGCGCTTTGAACGACGCAGGGGTCGTGGTTGTGAATTTTACCGACGAGATTCCAGATGCTATGCGAAAGCTCTGCGGGTCTTTGCTATGAAAAAAATCAATAATATTTTTATCTCCTCGATTTATCAAAATGCCGGCAAGACGACGCTGTCTTTAGGTCTTTATAAAATTTTTCAGGAGCGCGGACTTAAGCCAGCCTTTCTTAAGCCGGTCGGCCAGCAGACTGTCACCGTCGGAGAAACAGATGTCGATAAAGACAGTTATTTGATGGGCGAAGTTTACCGTTGCCGCAATAAGCTCAAAGACATGAGCCCGGTGACTATCGGACATGGGTACACCGAGCAGTATATTTTTAATCCGCAAAGC
>JAYRHV010000064.1:0-2159 GCA_041907165.1 Candidatus Omnitrophota bacterium
CGGCGAAATAGGTTTACACACATTTTGTCCCCAAACAACCAAAAGCGCATTGTAATCGATCCAGAACTTTTGTGGCAAGTTTTTTCGCAGCGCTTGTTCTGTTTCATGCGGGTCTTTGGTCTTGACATACCCAAAACGATTGGAGATCCGGTGCACATGAGTATCCACACAAATCGCTTTGATACCAAACCCTTCGGTCAAGACAAGATTAGCGGTCTTGCGGCCTACCCCTTTCATCGTCATCAGGAGATCTAAATCATCAGGGACTTGGCCGCCGAATTTGTCTAAAATATCCCGGCAAACCCCATGAATTGTCCGCGCCTTGGTCTTGTAAAACCCGACCGGATAAATCGCTTTTTCGATTTTTTCGAGGCTTAATTTCAACATTTCCGACGGCGTATTGGCCAGCGCAAATAAACGTTCACTGGCCGGCAAAGTCGTCTGGTCCTTGGTGCGCAAACTTAACAAACAAGAAATAAGAACATGAAACGGTGTTTTCCATTTTTTGCCCACCAGCGTCACTGACGGGTCGGGCAAATCTTTGAGAGCTTCTTTCAAAGCTAAAACAACAGCGTCGATATTTTTATTGGTAACAGCCATTTTGCCCTTTTAAAAAAGTCAACTAAACTCGTAACCCATTTCTTGTAAAACACTTGGACTGTCGCGCCAGTCTTTATGCGACTTGACAAAAAGCTCCAAAAAAACCTTCGACTCCAAAAGTTCTTCCAGTTCAGCACGGGCAAGACTGCCGACCTTTTTTAAAAGAGCGCCGCTTTTGCCAATGACAATCGACTTTTGCGAATCACGTTCGACCATAATGACCGCCTGAATGTAGAGCAATTTTCCCTTGCGCGGTTCGACCACATCGATCACAACCGCTATTGAATGCGGCAGCTCATCTTTAAGAAGCAGATAAAGCTTTTCGCGGATAATATCGGCAATCACCATTTTTTGCGGGATATCACAAATCGTATCCTGCGGATAAAGGGCTGTCCCCTCGGGCAAAAGCTCAAAAACAATATCGATAAGCTTGCTGATATTAGTGCCATCTTTGCCCGACAAAGGCAAAATCGTAATAAGCGGATTCTCTTGGATCGGCTTACCCGTCACTTTTTCCCAAAGGCTGATGTACTCCGGTATACTCCTGCCTTTTAAATCCACTTTGTTGAGGCCCAAAATAACAGGGACCTTGAGGCTACAGAGACGCGCAACTAACTGCTCTTCTTCTAAACCGACGCGGTCATTGGCATCGACCAAATGAATAATGACATCCGCCTGCGAAGTAATCCCATAAGCGCTTTGATTCATAAAACGGTCCAGTTGATCAGACCCCTGATGCACACCGGGGGTGTCGACAAAAATAATTTGTCCTCGCTCATCGGTATAAACCCCGCGGATCTGGTTGCGCGTTGTCTGCGGGATTTTTGAGACAATCGCAACCTTTTCTCCCAAAAGTTTATTAAGCAATGTAGACTTGCCGACATTAGGCCTGCCGACAATCGAGACCATCCCGCAGCGAAAATGCTTTTTGATTTCCTGTGGCATGGTCAGATTTTTCCTTTGCGGTATTTGAGTACTGTCATAAAAACGGCAGTAAACAAAATAAAATTGATAATATTATACGTGCGCCAAACCATATCTTTAGATTGAAATCCCGACGGGGCCATCAGCACCACACACACCCAAACACCCACAACCCATGCCAAAGAAATATCAGAGGACGAACGGCGCCTGATAATCTTGATAATCAGTGGGATGTTCCAAAAAGGCAAAATGATAGCAGTCACCAGCCCGATTTTTTCGATAATGTCGTGCATGTTAATAGCTGATAAAATTCAACAATTCATTTTTGCGCTTTTCGACCTTAGGCATCGTCAGCGTCGATGTTTTTTCATTGCCAAAGCCTTGGACATTAAAGGACGCAACCGTAATCCCATAAATAACCGCGGTCTTCAAAGTTTTGGCATTGATTTTATTGACCTTGGTCAAATATCCCATGACCCCGCCGGCAAACGTGTCGCCTGCTCCCGTCGGGTCCTTGACCTGATCAATCGGGAAAGCTGGAAAAGAAAATTTGACATTTTCGCTTTCAAATAAAACGCCGTGTTCGCCTTTTTTGATAATGACTAATTCTGGCCCCAAACGCCGCAGGGTTTTAG
>JAYRHV010000065.1:0-2814 GCA_041907165.1 Candidatus Omnitrophota bacterium
AAAAACATCCTTTTCAAGAAGAAGGTTTGGGGGCCAATCATTTTTCGTTTCGGGTCAAAGCCCAGCAGTTTGATGCGATGATAAGACACCTTGAAGATCATGGCGTTAAAATCGCTTTTGCAAAAAAACGCGACAAGTCGTGGTCATTGTATTTTTATGATCTGGACGGCAATAAACTCGAAGTCACCTCTTGGCCTCGTGAGGATAATATGCCGGCGGATACTTGGGTCAAAGCCATTTACGATCCTCAAAAGAAAATTTGGAATTCTTACTAAGTCTTAAGGAGGAAAAGCATGAAGAAACTCGAAATTGGTTCTCCAGCCCCGAATTTTGCGCTCATTGCCAGCAACGGCCGAATGGTCTCTCTGCGTAATTATCTGGGCCGTAAAAATGTAGTCTTGTATTTTTATCCTAAGGATGACACGCCCGGCTGTATTAAAGAAGCCTGCGGTTTTCGGGAAGTGATGGATGAACTTTTTGAGTGCGATACGGTTGTACTGGGGATAAGCGCAGATAATTTGTATTCACATCAGCGATTTGTGGCGAAGTACTATCTGCCTTTTCTATTGTTATGTGACAAAGACAAACAAGCGATTTTGGCTTACGGCGTTTGGGGACAAAAGCTTATGTATGGCAAAAAAGTTTCAGGGATTTTACGCACGACATTTATTGTCGATAAAGAAGGCAAAATTGCCAATATTTTTGAAAAGGTAAAACCCTCTGAACATGCCAAAGAAGTTTTGTGTTATATTAAAAGTTTAAATCGTCTGACAGTCGCGGCGGCAGTTTAAAATTCTTCTACGGGGAACCCAGACGCTTGTGTAAGTAATTTTCTAAAATTGAAATAAATTCTTGCTTGATGTTCTGCCCTTTGAGCGTGGTCGCTTCTTTTCCGTCGATATAAACAGGCGCGATTGGTTTTTCGCTAGCCCCGGGTAAGCTAATCCCGATATCCGCATGCCGGCTTTCGCCGGGCCCGTTAACAACACAGCCCATGACAGCAATTTTTAATTTTTCAACCCCGGGATATACTTTTTTCCACTGGGGCATCTGACGGATGATGTGTTGATTGATGTCTTTAGCAAGAATCTGAAAAAAATTGCTGCTGGTTCTTCCGCAACCCGGGCAGCTGGTGACTGTAGGTGCGAAATAGCGCAGTCCCATGGCCTGCAAAATCGCTTTGCAGACTTCAACTTCCCTTGTGCGGCTGACATTCGGTTGTGGTGTTAAGGAAACGCGGATGGTATCGCCTATTCCCTGTTGCAAAAGAATCGAGAGCGCGGCAGAGCTTGACGCAATTCCCTGCACGTCACCGCCGGCTTCCGTCAATCCTAGGTGAAGCACATAATCGCATTCTTTGGCAAGCTGTGAATAGACGCTGACCATATCCTGCAAAATAGACATTTTGACACTTAATACAATCTTATCTTTTTTAACACCAAGTTTTTGGGCGTAGTGCGCGCTTTGCAAAGCGCTTTGTATCATCGCCTGATACGTGACGTCTAAAGCATCTTTGGGTTTTGCCAGTTTTGCGTTTTTATCCATCATGCTGGTTAAAAGCTCTTGATCTAAGGACCCGTAGTTTACGCCAATACGGATTGCTTTATTGTGCTCGATAGCGATTTTAACGATGGTGGCAAAGTTATCGTCATGTAAATTGCCTTTGCCGACATTGCCGGGGTTGATCCGATATTTGTCCAGCGCCTTGGCAGCGGCAGGAAATTTAGTCAATAAACGATGTCCGTTAAAATGAAAGTCACCGACTATAGGGGTCTGATACCCTTTTGCGCGCAGCATCGTAATAATTTCGGCAACAGCGCCTGCAGCCTTTTCGTCATTGACGGTCCAACGGACCAATTCTGAACCTGCCTCAATTAAACTTACCGTTTGGTTAAACGTCGCTTGGACATCAGAGGTCGAAGTATCAGTCATCGATTGGATGACAATCGGACATTCACTTCCCAACAGAACATTCCCGACCGTAACCGTCGGAGTTTTACGCCGTTTCATCAGTTGCATAAGATAACTTCCCTTTCGGAAAAATCGTTTTCATTTAAAGACTCAAATGATATACTGGCATTCAAATTCGGATTATAGCAATAAGGATATAAAAAAGTGGAAATATTTTTAGCAAGAACTCAAGGGTTTTGTGCTGGAGTTGCCAGCGCGGTTGAAATCGTTGAACAGGCGCTGGCCAAATATGGTGCGCCACTTTATGTGTATCATGAAATTGTGCACAATACGTATGTCGTTGCGGATTTTAAAAATCGGGGGGTTGTTTTTGTTGAATCGATTGATGAAGTCCCCAGCGAGTCTCGGATTATTTTTAGCGCGCACGGGATCCCGCCGAGTGTTATTGCAAAAGCAAAACAAAGAGGCCTGCAATTTGTGGATGCGACCTGTCCTTTGGTGACAAAAGTCCATAAGGAAGCGGTCAAGTTTTCGGCTAAAAAACACGAAATTGTACTTATCGGGCACAAGGGACATCAGGAATTAACCGGTACTGCAGGACATGTCAACCCTGAACTTTTGCATATTATTGAAACCGAAAAAGATGTCGATAACCTCGACATTTCTCCTCAAAAGGAAGTTTCTTACCTGACCCAGACGACACTTTCGGTCGATGAAACCGCAGGGATCATCAAGAAGCTAAAAAATAAGTTTCCGCGTCTTGTCGCCCCTGCCCGCGCTGACATCTGTTATGCGACACAAAACCGTCAAGATTCCGTCAAGGAGCTTGCCGAAAAATGTGATATTATCATCATTTGCGGGTCCCCTAACAGTTCCAACAGCAATCGTTTAAGGGAAACGGGA
>JAYRHV010000066.1:0-4695 GCA_041907165.1 Candidatus Omnitrophota bacterium
CGGGCCTCTGCAATCATTCGGTCAAAGCTGTGCTCGAGATACTCAAGATAATTGCGCTTGATTTTAAACCCAGCCGAAAGCCCAATTTTAAAAGCACACCCCGACAGAAGTGTGTTGATAAAACTGTCTATCGTCTGTACTTGAAAAAAATTATAATGATGGATAAGCTCATCGACGATGCGAATCGCCTGTGGCTTTGCCTGCGCCAATGAAAGGTCAATCGGGCTTAAAATTTCCCCAACTTCATCGTCCGTCATTGTACCCAACGCTATTTTTTTTAAAAATTCTAAGATCCGCCCCTTCATCGCATAGGCGGCCTTGTTTGTGAAAGTGATCGCAAGAATATGCTTAAGATGGATCTGGTCAGCAGATAATTGAGGATTAAGCAAAAGCTGTACGTAGCGTCTGGCCAAACAATACGTCTTGCCCGAGCCGGCCGAGGCTTCGACAACACGGACTTGTGGAAGTAAAAAAATTTGATTTATTTCTTTTGTCATGGGTGTATATTATATACAAAATTTATAGTTTCCTTATATAAAACAACTTCAAAAGCAAAAGGAGTAGCAATGAAAACAAAGATTCTCAGCCTTATCGTCGTTGTAATTTTAGCGCTGCCACTTATGGCTTTAGCTAATGAACCCAGCACAAGAAGAGAACAAGTCAAGGCACATCGTGAAACCCAAAAAACTGAAAATAAAGCTTTTCGTGAAACGCTTAAAAGTATGTCCCCCGCCCAAAGACAAGAAGCTATTATCAATCACCGCAATGACCAATTTACCGAAAACGTGGCTTTTCATGCGCAGATGCATCAGCAGCATATGGCGCAACTACAGGCCAAGTTAGCTGCTAATACGAAACTAACTGATGCGCAAAAGCAAGCTATTCTCGCTAAAGCCGAAAGCGATTATCAGCAAAAAGTTTCCAAAGCCCAAGAGCGTCACACGGCCAATATCGCATTTGCAGAAGAAGTCGCTCAAGATAAGTCGCTTACCCCCGAACAAAAACGCGAAAAAATCCATAATTATATGGAAAAAAATAAAGAGGAAATGAAAGAACACCGCGAAGACGAAAAAGAAAAACGGCAAGCTCGCCGTGAAGAATTTCGTAAAAAACACCAAGAAATGACTGAACCAACGACAAAGTAAACATCAGTCAACAATGTCCTTTTATTTTTTTTGTAAAGCTTTCAAATTCTTTTCAAAGAATTTCGCTTCCTTTTCAAAACCGAATTCTCTGCTGATACCGCTAAGCTCTCGATAGCGCTTGCGGATATCTATTTTGGAGCCCCACGCTAATTTTCGCAGACAAATCGGACATTCCCACAGTGGCCGCAAATCACTTTCATGACGGGAATTACTGCCGTTGAGGTTGCATTCATAATAGATGCAATGATGCAGACCAAATAAATGGGCTATCTCATGGGTGCCAGTTTGAATTGTGCGCCGCAAGTACAAATTAAAATCTTTAGTCAAGTCCCCATTGCGATAAATCGACCACACCCCAATGCGATCTTCTATGGACGCTTGGCCAAAAACAAAATTCCATCCCTTGCCCGGCCATAGGTCTGAACTAGTAAATGCGATAAAACAAAACGCGTCCTTTGGCATCCGCGGCTTTAAAATATTTTCGATAACTTCAGTGGTCAAAATTTGCGGATCACCGGTTTGAGGGTGAGTCCGACGGGCAGATAAAGGGACAACCGCCAAAGGGATCGGATCACTAAATTTGACCGGTGTCTGAAAATAAATCTCGATATACCGGCTGGTCATTTGCAAAATCTTTTGTTGCTCTAAACTAAAGTCGCCTAACAGCACTATATAAATATATGGTTTATCTGCACTGGGCAAAATTGGCTTTGAGGCAACATAATCCGAAAAAGTTTGGCCGCTCTCCTGCTGTGTCGATAGCCAATCCGTCGGACCGGGATCTTTTTTAACTTCATATATCGAAACAATTTTTTCAAAAAAAGAAGTCTCTTGGCTTAACGCAGATCCAACGGACAATAAAAAAACACAAATGCAAACGAAAATTTTTACAAAAGTATTTTTCTTTGGCATAATTTAATCCTGCACGTCTCGACAAAGTCGAGACATGCGGCCCTTTAGGCCCTAGGGTTTTGCTTTGGCCAAGCAAAAACTTGGCTAATGTAAAATCCGGGTTAATTTCTGGATATTAATAAATTTAAAGTTTCAGCCAAATCAGGGTCCGCATCTTTTAAGTATTTGTATTCCCGGCGGGCAGATTCCATGTCCTCAAGCATGGCATAAGCAAACCCCAAATGATAATGGACCTGTACAAGATTTTCGTCTAAGCGCAATACATCGCGAAAGGCGCGCACCGCCCCTTTGTAATCACCCAGCCCGACACAAACGTTGCCAAGTTCACGATAAGCTTCGACAAAGTCTGGTTTAAGTCGAATCGCCTTCTTAAAAAACTCTAAAGCATCTTTCAGAAACACTTGGTCTTTGGTCAAAATCATCCCTAAATAAAATGGACAAAGATGGTCTTGCGGCAACAGCTCTGCGCCTTTACAAAACGCTTGCTTGGCTTCTTCCAAGTGCCCGCAGTGATAACAACTCACACCAAGTTCCCGAAACACATCCCCATTTTGGACTTCCAAATAGCTGCAGCGACGAAAACTTTCTACAGCTTCTTTAAGGCACCCTGTTTTTTGGTACGCTAATCCTAAAAGATATCGGCCTTGCGCATGAATCGGATCAATTCGTAAAGTTTCGAGAAAGGATTTAATCGCCTCTGCATAATCATGCCGTTCAAAAAGAATTTGTCCAACGGCAAAATGATATTGCGCATTGTTTGGGACAATGCTAACAGCACGTTTTAAGAAATCAATTGCTTCATCAACACGACCCAAACGACGATACGCTAAAGCCAAATTATAATATCCTTGGGCATCTTTTGCCGAGAGCGTTTTACGCCGCACTTTTAAAAACCAAAATTTAAAACGTTTTTCCTTGTTTATTGGTTCAAATTGCTGGCGGATTTCAGGCAAAGTCAAATACCCGACATACAACAAAAATACGACCAAATTAAAATAACATTTAAAAAAGTAGCCCCAAAAAGCTGTTTGTCCAAAATAAAAACTGGAAATAACACCCAAAATAACAAAGTGAATAATACTAAAGACAATAAACACTATGCGAGCGATTCTGTTAAATAACAACAAGCCAAATGCAGAGACTATGCAGGACATGATCCAGAAAAATTGGATACTGATATCTTCCTTAAAATAAAATTGAAAAAAATCAAAAGGATAAACTGCAGCCAGTGAAATTATAGGAAGTACTTTGCGGATAGTAGGCAAACCAGACAAAAACGGGACTTGATAAATCACAGAAAGAACAACGAGATTTGAAAGAATCGCCGCTAAAGCAATCAGATAAACGCTTAAGGACTTTTTTTCTTTTTCATCCATATCAATATTTAAACGATAAGGACTATTCATCTTCGGACAAAGGTTCATCGTAAGCTTTAAGTTCTTTTTCTAAAACTTCAACACCGACGGCCATTTTGCCATTGAGAAAATACGTCGGGGTTGAGCGCACAGACATTGATTCGCCATAAATTCGATCAACCGCAATAGCCGCTGTTGTCTCTTGACTGGACAAACACGTTTTTAATTGATCTCTATCGAGATTAGCATCAGAAGCAATAGAGTTAAGAATTGGAGCTAGACCCGGAAGGCCTGCCCACTGATAATACCGCTCAAAAAGAAGTACGGTAAAATTACGAAATTTATTTTGGCGGTTCGCGCATTCTTCATAACGCGTGATCAGGGTGGATTTATCATCTTCAGGGAAATAGCGGATTTGTAAAAAAACGGCTTCTGGGTGTTTTTTCATAAATTCAAAAAGCAGATATTGGCCACGCACAATCTCGGGCGATTCAAAATCTAAAAACGCAATGATTTTTAAATCGGCATCTGGGTTGCCCCAATTGCGTCCCGCAATAGGTTCAACTGCAGGCGCATTCCATAATCGACGGTTAAAATCGATAAAAATCATAAGCCCCACACCAACAATAAGGACAAAGATCATAAACCATGCCCGTGCTGCAGGGTCAACCAAGGGCCGGTGCCTGCGATGGTCTGGATTTACCATTTTATTCTGACGGAGCATTGGCCAAAGGCGTGCTAACTTGTGGCGTCAAAAAAATAATATTTTCTAAACGATGCACCACTTGGCTCTGGTCACGGAAAACAGCACCCACCAATGGCAGGTCACCTAAAAATGGAAATTTTTTAGTCGACTGCGATTTGGTTTGTGTAAATATTCCGCCGATAACCGCGACGGCATCGTTTTTAATATGGGCACTGACAATTGCCCCATCCGCAGAAACAAACCGAACATCTACTGCGTTCTCAACGCCCACTGAAGGAGTCATGACAAGCCTTGCGGTATAACGGTCTTGTTTGGATGTTGCGTCTAAAGCTGCTGGCACTGCCTCCATACTTATCGTGACATTGCGGTCAAAAGCTTTAAGCCGCAAATCTGCATCCGACCCGCTGTTTATTTTTAATACCTTTGAGGGAAAAGTTTTCATTTCACCAACGGTTTGAAGTGCTTCAAGTAAAACTGACAAATCTTCTTTGGATACAGTGCCGACGCTAAATTTTCTTTTGTCTTCACTTACCGAAAAATTTTTATAGTCAGAAACAATTGCAGACCAATTAATCCC
>JAYRHV010000067.1:0-4454 GCA_041907165.1 Candidatus Omnitrophota bacterium
AATTTACCTAAATCCAAAATCAAAGGGATTTTGCCTACGCGTCAGGGCATGATTCCGATTCATGGCCAATTTCACAAGCGTTTTGACCCGAACCTGCGCGAATATTATTGGATGACGGGCAAAATGCCAGTGCATAAAAAGGATTTGTCCGTCGATACTTATGCTCTGGCCCAAGGCTACGTAACCTTAACACCGATTGCCTGCAATCTGACCCACAGCGCTGCTTTACAACAACTCCACGACTGGCGCTTTAAAGTTTAATCCAAAATCTTGTAAAAATATTTGTAACGATTGGCATTGCAAAGAGTTATCGTTTATACTTTCTTGTGTAAACGACAGGACGCTCTATGATATCGCTTCAACAGATTTTTAATGCACGGATTTTGATCATTGATGATCAAAAACTTCATTCCCTTTTTTTAAAGGAGATTTTACAACACGAAGGGTATAAAAATGTTTTCTGTTTGATGGATCCTCTCAAGGCGATATCCACCTCCAAAGAATATCATCCCGATTTAATTATCTTGGACCTTTTTATGCCGCAATTAGACGGCTTTCAGGTCATGGAGCAGTTGCATGGCTTTCGACTGGAGCATTATTTACCAATCCTTGCGATTTCAGCTGATAAAAGTTCGATCATTCGGCTGCGTGCTTTACAGTCTGGCGCTACTGATTTTTTGGATAAACCTTTTGAAAGTGTCGAAATTCTCATCAAGATCCGCAACATGATTGAGTTGCGTATTCTCCATAATCAAATCGCCAGCCAAAATAAATTGTTGGAATTTAAAGTTGAAGAGAGAACCAAAGAATTGCGTTATACCCAATATGATATTATCCGTCGTTTGGCGCAAGCCGCGGAGTTTCGTGACGGTGACACGGGGATACACATTATCCGCATGAGCCAATATGCTAAAAAACTCGGGGAAGCTTTAGACTTAAGTGCGCTGGAGTGTGACCTGTTGCACCATGCGAGTCCTCTGCATGATGTTGGGAAAATCGGCATCCCAGATAGCATACTTTTAAAACCCGGAAAACTGACCGCTGAAGAATTTGAAATTATGAAAACACATACGACCATCGGCGCTAAGATTTTGGCTGGCTCCGAGTCTCCGGTCATGAAACTTGCGGAAGTTATCGCGCTGACACATCATGAACGTTGGGATGGTAAAGGATATCCCTATGGTCTTAAGATGGATGAAATCCCGTTTGTCGGGCAGATTTGCAGTATCTGCGACGTTTTTGACGCTTTGACATCATCGAGGCCGTATAAAGAAGCATGGAGCATTGAAGATACAGTCGAGGAAATTAAACGTATGCGAAATTTTAGTTTTAATCCGAAGATTGTTGACAGGTTTTTAGAAATTTTGCCGGAGATTAGAAATATTTATCAAAAGTATAAATAGAAGGGAGTGTAATTTTGTTTCGTTCTTACTTTTCTATAAAAAAAATAGTGTTATATTAAACACAATTAAAAACAATAGAAAAATGTTCTTTACCGATGACAAACCCGCAGTCTAAAGATTTTGCCGCTCAATTACCTGTCCTTGATCTGTCTGAAGGGACAGAGATGCTCAACGATTTTTCGCGTGAGGCGCAACGCCATTTGATTTCAGCCCGCAATTCATTGCTTGTCCTTGAATCGGTTCCAACCGATAAAGAATCCATTGAAAATGTTTTTAAAACCTTCCATACGATTAAAGGGCTGGCGGATTTTTTAAAACTCCATGACATTTTTTGGTTGACTGGCAAGGTCGAGATGATGCTCGATTTGATCCGAAAAGATTTTTTGGACTGTGAGCCCCAAACAGTTCACTTGCTCAGCGATACCGTTAAATCCTTACAGAAACTTTTAGAACTGTTGGATGAACAAATTGCCCATGACGGTAAATTAAAGAGTCCGTATCTTGATGTCGGTCCGCTTATCAAAATGATCCAGAGCATGCTCGATACTAAAGAAGGTGCAACACCTGCGGCACGAACGACGGTCCGCATTTTGCCTAAAATTAATTTTGAACCAAACATGACGATTCTTCAAAAAGTGGAAGATATCATAAAAATTGCTCCCAATGATGTCACACTCGAAAAACCTCTCATTAAAGAATTCTTGAATGAATTTAATGAAATCACCCGCGAGTTAAAGGACGCTCAAGGAAAACTCCATGAACGTCAACGCGAATTGATAAAGGAACGTGAACTGGCCATCAAGTTGACCCAGCAAGCACAGACTGAAGCCCGCAATAAAAGTGAATATTTGGCGAATATGTCGCATGAAATTCGTACGTTGATCAATGCGGTTTTGGGTTTTGCATCGCTTTTGCGCGAAAGCCCGCTTTCCGATAAGCAGCGCGACCATTTGCAAACGATTACTGTTAGCGGCAAAATGTTATTGGAAATCGTCAATGACATTTTGGATTTTTCAAAAGTCGAGGCCGGAAAATTAAAATTAGAAAATATTGAATTTAATCTGGAACATATTACAGAAGAAGTTTTTAAAATTCTTCGCAGCCGTATTACGAATAAAGCGATCAATCTTTATTTGCACATTAGCGACGATACACCACTTATGCTTATGGGTGATCCGACACGGACCAAGCAAATTTTTATGAATCTCTTGGATAATGCCATAAAATTTACTGAAACCGGTGAATTAGGCATGAAAATTTCACGGGCCAATGATGTCCTTCAGCGAGATGGCTCTGTCTGGATCCGTTTTGTTGTCAAGGATACGGGAATAGGGATACCGGCTAATCGTATCAATTCGCTTTTTCAATCATTTTCGCAGGCTACTGATTCGACGGCTAGAGTCTACGGCGGAACGGGTTTAGGATTAGCGTTGTGTAAAACTTTCGTTGAAAAAATGGGTGGACATATAGATGTCGAATCTATTCTTGGCAAAGGGACAACGTTTACATTCTTGATCCCTTTTGCGATAGCATCGCAAAATAAAACATTTGAAAAACCACTCGCGAACCTTGTTCCTGAAAACCTGCAGATTATGCTTGTAACAGCACATGATAAAACGGCTGAAACTTTTTTGACAAGTGCCAAAACGTTGAATATTCAAAGTGTTTTTACCTCAAAAACCGCGAAACAGGCTACAGAAGATTTGCTTAAACTTGAATCTGAATCCGTGACATTGCCGACGCTCATTTTTATTGACACGATGTTGCCCGGTAAAGAAGCGTTTATGCTCGCTTATAAAATCCGCCAACAAGAGCGATACAATAATATCCATCTTATAGCTATCGCCAGCGATGGCCGGATTGAGGTCAGCGACGAATATCAACAAGCCGGCTTTATATCGTCGATGATGAAGCCGATCATCCGTCAAGAATTAGCTCAGACGATTTCACGCGTTTTAACGCAAAAGCCCAGTGATCATCGAGTGATTGCCCCGACGGTTTTACAAAAAATTTCATGCGCTGGTGTTCATGTGCTTGTTGTGGAAGACAGTTTGCCCAATCAAGAACTTTTAAAAATTCATTTGGAAACTTTAGGGTGCTCTGCAGATTTTGCGCTCAACGGCAAAGAAGCCATCGAATTTTTAAAGACAAATACCTATGACATTTGTCTGATGGACTTACAGATGCCGATTATGGGTGGTATTGAAACAGCAAAATTTGTTCGTGCAGAATTAAAAAATCTTGTTCCCATTGTCGCTCTAACCGCGGCGGAAATTCAAGAAGAACGAGAGAAGTGTTTTACAGCCGGAATGAACGATTATTTGCCAAAGCCTTTTGGTATCGATGAACTTAAGGAAATCATAATAAAATGTACAAAAATGTGAGAGCCTATGCCAAATCCATCTGCGGGTGAAAAAATTTTAGTGGTTGACGATTCCGATCTCGAACGCGAACTTTTGATTGAAGTCCTCAAAGGGGCCGGCGTGCAAAATGAATTTTTGCAGGCCCGTACCGGCGAAGAAGCTATCGAACTTCTGGGGACACGCTATAAGGAGATAGGATTGATTCTGCTTGATTGGCAAATGCCGCAAATGTCAGGGATGGAATTTATGGAAGCGGTCATGAAAGTCCCGCCAGTCGCCAGTAAAATGATTGTAATGATAACCGCGTCAGGGACCGAAGAAAATAAAAAGAAAGCCAAAGGCGTTAACCCTAATTTGGCTGGATATGTTGTCAAGCCATATACCCCGGAATCGCTTTTGGACTCGATTCGTTCGTACGTGAAAGTTAAAAGTTCCTAATAGAAAGGCTGTGTGTTTTGGGCGCAAAAAATAAAGATCTGGAAAAATTCGCCGATGTGCTTATTAAGGGCATGGAAGGCCTTTTTATGGAACGAGGCGAGGTTAAGTTTACTAAAGCCCCTGAAAAAATCCGCGGCTCAATTATCGAGTACCAAGGCAAAATGCAGGCAGACGGGATGGAGAAATACCAAAATGAAGCTGCGTATGTCTCGACAGTCAACTACTATTTGAATGCCGCGGATATGCTCAA
>JAYRHV010000068.1:0-6657 GCA_041907165.1 Candidatus Omnitrophota bacterium
CAAACCCTAAAATGCCAAGAATATACCGGTAGGTTGAGTTTAAAAGTTCTTTGTCTTTGGGCCGTATGAGCGCTTGCAAAATATAAACGTGTCCCATCAAACCGGCAACACAGCATCCTGAATAACCAATTGTAATCGACAAAACATGCGTCGAGAGCCAAAAGTTAGAGTTAAGAACAGCAACCAGCATTTTTAAAGTGTCACCATCGGCGCTGAATTTGTCCGCAATGGCCAAAAAAACAAAACCACTGATACTGCCAACGACAATCCCTAACCATTTTTTATTAAAGATCTCTGTGAGCATGCTTAAAAAAACGGTCACGACACCGACGAAAATAAACGTTTCATATAGATTTGTTACCGGTGGGCGCGACATAATAAACATCCGCAAAACAAGGGCCACCAAATGGGGAAAAAATCCTAAACACATCAAAACAAAGCCAATTTTATGCAGCAGAGGCTTTGGCCAAATCAGTGAAAACAAAAATGCAAAAAACGCAAAAAGATAAAAAATCCAAGCCAAAAGAAACAAATTGCTGTGATTATAAAAGGCTTCATAGGGAATTTTGCTATAAGCACTTTTTTGCAAATCCGAGATACGTTTAGAAATACTCACATTAAAAGCTTTAGCAGCCAGATCAAATTCAAGCTGACTGCCATGCCCATAGGCATCGGCCATCTGTTGGATCAATTGAAGTTCACTGCGGATTTTGTCATCCGAAAAATTATGTTTGGTCAACTCCCACGCACTTTGCCATGTTTCTTCATTAGGATTTATCGACGGGAAGATAGCCATCCCTTCAGAGGAAGCGTTTTGGGACCATTGATAGAGATTACGCAATAGGCGCATAAAATCTTTTTCTTGCGTGGACCACATTTCTGATTTTTTATTTTCTAGATTATGCGTCAGTTGATTAAGCGCATCGGCCTTAAGGGCAATTTCCAAAAAGCTAAAATCATCTTTAGCAGGTGAAAAATCCAACAATGTTTTAGAGGATAAATTATCAATTTTAAAATCGGGATGTGTTACGGTAAAAGAAAATGCGCTGCGGATCTTAAGATACAAACTGACATTGTTGTACACACGCAAAATTTCTTGTTCGACAAGACTACGCTCTTTTTGGTCAATCGCATCCGCCGACATCGCCAGCTGGCGGAATTTGTCTAACCCTAAAGAAAGCTGAGAAAAACTATATCGGCGATGGGTATCTGGCTGCAGACCTAAAGCCATCGGGATTTCGGGGCTATTGATCAAAAAAACTTTATCGTCGTATGTTTCCGACGGAGCAAACAATAGTTTGGCCAGCCAGTTAATGGCCGGTTCTTTGTCAAAAGTCCGTTTTCCGGATAATTGCAATAAGACGGTTCGGGCATAAGTATCCAAAGGCTTAATACGCCCCTCCTCTTGAATGGCGATAGCCCCGAACAACTCTAAATTTTGCGGGTGAGAAACAGTTTTGTTCTGCGCCGCAAAACTTAAAGTGCTAAAGACAAAAAAGAAAGATACAGCTAAAAATATTTTTTTCCCCAAACAAAATAACTTCGTCATCATTTTCGTTCTCGTTGAAAGTTAAAAGCCGCTAAAAGAAAATGCAAAGCTAAACCAAAAAAAGTGACAAACGTGGCAATATACGGCAGCAGTCGCCCGCTGTTCTTGACAACGGCAAGCGTTGAAAATTTGCGTCCCATGGTGTCAATCTGATAGGAGGATTGGTAAAATGTATATTCTTTAAATCGCAGAGGCTCATTCATCGAAATCACAATTTCCCGGCTGACCCCATCATGCTGAATTTGGATCTTACTCTTATAACTGCGTGCGACGTCGGTGCCCGGATGCTTGTCCATCATAAATTCAACAAGTTTAACTGTAATAGGCAAAGGGTATCGTTTAAAACGCAAACTGATAAAGTATTCTTTTGAGTTTATGATAATCTTGATGGGTTGTTCATCTTCACCATATAAAAGGACCAACGGTTGGTCCGGCGCATTTAAAAGCTGCAAAATCATGCCCGGAGTATTTTTTTCGGGTTCCTTCTCGACAGACACAGCTTGCAGAACATTAAAATTTGAAGAATTCAAATATTTTTCTTTGATCCCCGCAAAGGGCGCAGAAAAAGCCTGCGCATTTTTATAATACGTTTTAACGACAAATGCTACCGCGGGCTGCTCAAACTTGGCTCTGCTGGCCTCTTTGAGATCTTTAACATCGACGGCACTGACGGTTCTATTCTTTAAGTTATTTTGCCAAATCGCAATTTCCCAATCACTGTAAGCTAAAGAGACGTTTGACGAGGCGCCTTCTTGCAATGTCAGGCGAGATTCTTGGGCGCTGTGAAGGGTAACGAACGCAGCCACCAAAAACAAGACAAGGCCGCAGTGGACTATAATAAGTCCCGTATTTTCTAGAGCGTAAACTACGCGATTAAAAAAAGCGCAGAACAGATTGACAAATAAAATCCAAAGGACAAGTTGAGCGCCCGGGAAAGGCAAAAACCCCATCGCCAAAAAGTAAAACGAACTAAAATACCTCTCTTGTGAAGCGTAAAGTCCGTTTTCAACTTGCGCGACGGTCCCCCAAAAGGTAAGGATAAAAAGCAGAAGAAGTCCGACGACGCTTATCTGCATCGACGACAAAAACAAAAGGATTTTATTGCCTTTAATTTCCTTGCGTTTGGACATTTAATTCTTAAATTTTAAAGATTTCACAAACGCTTTAAAAGTTTTGGACTCTTCCAAGACTCTTTGTTTGCTGCCCGTCATTTTGACAAAAATACGCTGGGCCGGTGTTTCAATAATTGCGGCCAACATACTGGGCGTTTTATTGTCAGAATTTTTTTGCAAACTTGTAAAATCAACCAACAGCGCAGAAAGATTATCGCCGAGGCTGACCTTCTCTTGCTTTTGTATAAAATCGTTTAATTCTTTTTCAGAAGGGACAGCCATGTTTAATTGTCCGATCCAACGAATAATATTGGGTTCCAAACCTCCTGCACCAGCCCCAAGAGCCACAATAGAACAATCAAACGCGTTGGGGTCATTTTTACTGGCAAAGGTCGCGATGCGCATTCCCGTCGCTGGCTTCTGTTGCCAAGTTTGTGGCAAAGTCCACTGCAGTGGACTTTGGGAAACATTTTGCACACCGCTTGCAGAGAGCATTTGAGCCAATTGCTCTTTTGTAAAACCAGCATGTGGATCTTTGTTCCCCATATCTGGCATCATGCCATTAGGCCCTACATCCATTGCCGCATGTAGGTCAGACATACCATTTGTCATCGACATGCTTTCTGAAGAATCAACAGTCACCTCGGAATAGGTCCTAGTCGATTGCGATTTTTCGCACGAAGACACAAATAACGTCATCGCAAAAATAGCTAAAAAATTTAACACTTTTCTTTTCATAAAATCTCCTAAAGTTATTGAAGACTGAATATAGCAAACTACGTACTACTACGCAATCTAAAAACATTTTAGATAACGCAATGCGCAAGTTTCGTGTCAATGACACATAAAAATAAAACTTGCACATCACGTTAGGTATTAATTGTTTGCGCCAAATGTTTGGCATTGGCCGTGCAATCATTAAGAGAAACGCCGTCTAAATAATTAGCTAATAGATGCAGATGCGGCATATCGGCGCTCGTTTTTTTAATTTCTAAAAAAGTTTGTGGATACTCGCGGTTATATTGGGGAATCGCCTTGCCCCAGCGCAGTAAAAATTGATTCACGGGTTCTCCCCTAGCCCCAAGAATCTTGGCCAGTTCTTCTTTGGCCAAAGTCAAAAGTTCTTCGTCGCTTTTTCGCACCGTGTTAGGGTTACATGCCCCAGCTAACATAATTTGAAAAAGTATTTTGCCCTTCGGGCAACGGCTTGGAAAAATATTGCTGCTAAACAAAACCCCCAAAACCTCCCTGCCCTCATGCGTCGGGCGCAAATAGCCAAAGCCCTGCGGCAGGCGCTCAAATTGCTTTATGTCATAAACAAGTCCCACGACGACAATCGAGGCGTAGGGGATTTTAATAAGAGCGTTGGCCAAGGAAGCGTTGACGGCTCTGAGCATATCCGCGGCCGCTGGCGCAGGAATCGACAAAATAACTTCGTCAGCAAAATATTTTTTATCCACAGCTTGAATTTCATAACCTTGGGCTTGTTTTGTAATCTGTTGAACACAAACGCCGGTTTCAATGACATCCGCGTTTATTTCAACGAGCTTTTGGGTCAATTGGCCCATCCCCTTTTTAAACGACCATAACACTCCGGTCGGCTGGCCTGCGGTCAGTGAATTCTTGGCACGTTGACGGCGTTTTTCAACCATTAACGAAATCATGCCTTTAAAAAGCGAGCCATACTTCTGTTCGATCTGATGAATTCGTGGAAAAGCGTATTGCAAATTCAAATCCTGCGCATTGCCGCCAAAAATCCCGCTGACCATAGGGTCTAAAAAATATTTTGCAAAATTCTCGCCCAAGCGGCGAGTGCCGAACTGATAAACCGTTTCATTGGGATTTTGGCCTTTTGAGATAAAAATTTCTTGGGCTACACGCAACTTACTTGCGAAAGGCATCGGTTTAAATTTCAAAAATGAAATGGGACTTGAGGGCAGTGGATAAAGCACATCGCCAACGCAAATTGAACGGATTTTGGTCGCGGGACTTGCGGCAATCAGCTGGTTTTCAAGCCCGAGTTCTTTGGCGAGAATTAGCGTGCTGGGCTTGTTGTCCAAAAAACCGTTTGGACCGGTTTCAAATTGACAACCATTTCGCTCAACGGTTTTGATGGTTCCCCCGCAGGTGGATTCTATTTCAAGAAGTTTAATCTTAACGTCCGGCCGCTGGGCATATTTTTGGCGCAAATGATAAAGAGCGGTTAACCCGCTGACACCGCCGCCTATAATAACAATGTTTTTGCTCATGGGATTACTATTAGCGCTTAAAGTTGTGGACCAGCTCGACGATCATTTTGACTTTTTCAACCGGGACATCGGGTTGTATCCCGTGGCTTAAATTGAAGATATATTTTTTAAAACGCCGGCGGGCTTTGAGAATTTTTAAAACTTCCGCTTCGATGACTTTATCTTTGGCATACAACAGCCCTTGGAATAAATTGCCCTGCACCCCCTGTTTTGATTGTGCCAAAATTTTGGGGTCTGTCAGGTCGACAGTTTCACAGACGCTTAAAAAATCACTGCCGGACTTCTGCATCTGCGGCAAAAGATGAAAAGAATTTTTTAAATAATAGATCGACGGCAGATCAACGGCTTTAAAAATTTCGCGAGCATAAGGAAGAATAAAAGTTTGGTAATCTTTCTCCCGCAAGATGCCGCCCCACGTGTCAAAAAGCTGAAAAACTTTGATGCCAGCGTCCTTCTGCAGGTTCAAATAGGCTATTGTGTTCTTAGTTAAAAATTTCATCAGCTGGTGAAACTCTGATGGATTTTCGTTGATAAATTTAAAAACTTTACGAAAATTAGACGAGGACCCGCCTTCCACAAGATAACACAGCACGGTAAACGGGGCGCCGGCAAAACCGATTAAAGGAATTTCCGGGGAAAGACTGGCATTGATCATAGGGATAGCTTGACGTAAATGTTTGACATCGTCCAAATCATGCAATTTTTTAAAGTCAGCCGTCGAATTAAACGGATTGGCAATGACAGGCCCGTGATTAGGATCAAAGGTAATTTTAAAACCCAAGTGCATCGGCAAGGTCAAAATGTCCGCAAAAAGGATTGCGGCATCGACTTTAAGGATATCGACGGGCAAACACGTCACTTGAGCTACCGTTTGGGGGTCGCGAAACATTTCATCGAGCGAATGTTTTTTGCGGATTTCGCGATACTCCGGCAAAAAACGCCCAGCCTGACGCATAAACCAGACCGGAACTTTTTTGTTCTTTCCGGAAAAGGCGTGAAGTAATATTGATTCCGCCATTAAAAAATATCTCCGACATTTCGAACGGGTGACGCGTAAGGGGAGTTTCCTGCCTTTCCGAAAAAATTGAGGAAAGTAGGATCCCTGAAAGCGGCAGCGTAAGTCCCGCAAAGCGGGGGACCCGTTACTGATTATTTATTACACCGTTTTCGAAAAACGTTTGTGGCTTTTTTCTTGCCGTAAATACCAGTCAAAACCCATGCAAATGTTGCGCACAAAAATCTTGCCCAAATCGCTGACAACAATTCTATCCTGATCAAAAAATAGTAATCCATCCTCGACGCATTTATCAAGATGTTTTTGTTCTTCTTGAAAATACCCGTCAAAATCTTTTAAAAAATATCGGGCAAACGCTTTTTTGTCGAGACTAAACTGGCAAATCAAAGACTTGATCACCCATTGGCGAATACGATCATCTTCTGTAAGTTCTTTGCCACGCTCGACGGGAAGTTCGCCTTGTTTTAAAAAACGGTAATATTCAGGAATAGTTTTGTAATTTTGGAAAAATGCGCCCTCAAGAAACCCGATGGCAGAAGTTCCCAGCCCAATATACTCATCCGCCGGCTTGACCGTATAACCCATAAAATTGCGGTGCAGAGTCCCGCGATTAAATGCCTTACTTAACTCATCATCAGCAAGGGCAAAATGGTCCATGGCAATGGCCTGATAACCGTTTTTTAAAAACGCATTGCGCGCATTTAAAAATATTTCCAGCTTTTGATCTGTCGA
>JAYRHV010000069.1:0-5498 GCA_041907165.1 Candidatus Omnitrophota bacterium
ATTTGAAGAGACCAAACACAACGCCCGAGCCCAAATCCTCTCCATCGAGTCCGCGCATAAAGAGTTCGCTTAAGCAAAATATCGTAGGGGCACGATGCCTCGTGCCCCCGGACGTAACAAAGAGTGAAAAAATTAAAATTTGCTTAATTTCCAAAAATTTAGTATATTACTGCCTTATTATTAACCATCAAAGGAGCAACACTAATGGAAGTTCGTATTCGTTTACAAAAAGCCGGCAAACCTGCCAGCAAACGCTGCAATTACCGTATTGTCGCCATCAGCCGCACAACCGCGCGCCAAGGCCGCAATTTGGCAACGATCGGGTATTATGACCCGGCGAGAAAGCCCGCGACTTTGTCTGTCGATCATGACAAATTACAAACATGGATTGACAAAGGCGCTCGCATGACTGACACAGTCAAGTCTTTAGTCAAACAAGACAAAAAAGCCAATAAAAAGTAATTCTTAACTAAAGGAAATACCCTATGCCCCCAGAACAGGCGGCCAATCCATTGATGCAATTGATCCCGTTTGCTTTAATGGCGGCGATTTTTTATTTTATTGTCCTGCGTCCAGAACAAAAGAAAAAAGCCGATCATGCGGCACGCATCGCTCAACTTCAAAAAAATGACGCTGTTGTGACCGCTGGAGGAATACATGGCATTGTCGTAGGGTTAAAAGACAAAACCATCCTTATTCGTGTAGATGACAATGTCAAAATTGAAGTGGACCGTGAAGCGATCATAACAATTGACCCCAAGAATAAATCTTAAAATTCATCCGTTAAATGACCGTTTGTATACCGGAAATCATAAATTTATAAGGATTGTATATGAGTAAATTACAAATTCGGATTCTTGTCATATTGGCGTCCTTGGCCTTGTCTGTTTATTTTACATTCCCGTTAAAAAAACGCATTAATCTCGGGCTTGATCTTCAGGGTGGCATGCATCTTGTCCTGCGTGTCGACATGGCAAAACTTACCCCTGACGCAAAAAAAGATGCGGTCGTTCGGGCCATTGAAATTATCCGTAACCGCATTGATAATCTTGGCGCTGGCGAAACGGTCATTCAACGTCAAGGTGACGATCAAATTATTGTCCAATTGCCCGGCGTTACCGACCGCGAAAAAGCTCTCGATTTGCTTGGTCACACGGCGCAACTAGAATTTTCGCTGGTTAACAACGATCCAAACCTCCTTAAAGAAGCGCTATCTGGAAAAGTCCCAGACGGTTTTGTCCTAAAAAATGAAAAAGAAAACGGAAGGCCGATTCTTATCGAAGCTACTCCATCGATGAAAGGGGACGCGATTACTGATGCGCGTGTCGATATGGATTCGATGAAAATTGAACCGCATATTTCATTTACCTTAAGCCCGACTGGCGCCAAACAATTTGCCCAGCTAACCAGTAAACATGTTGATGATCAACTGGCTATTGTTGTTGACGGTAATATTATTTCTGCCCCTAAGATCAACACTCCTATTATTGATGGGCGGGGTATTATCGAAGGAAATTTTGATTTTGATAAAGCGTCACTGCTTGCCCTGCAATTGCGTTCAGGGGCTTTACCAGCACCCATTATCGTTGAAGAAGAGCGCACCATAGGCCCACTTTTAGGTAAAGACTCTATCACCTCTGGGATTAAAGCAACGATCGTGGGTTTATCTGCGGTTGCGGGTTTTATGTTGATTTATTATCTTCTGGCTGGTTTTATTTCCGTGCTGGCACTGATTCTTAATCTATTTATCATTACCGGGACCTTGGGGCTTCTTAATATTCTCGTCGGAGGCTCTGCGGTAACCTTAACTTTGCCGGGTATCGCTGGTATCATTTTGACCCTCGGTATGGCGGTTGACGCAAATGTTCTTATCAATGAGCGGATCCGAGAAGAAGTCAATAATGGCCGTCCTCTGTCGACGGCCATTTCAAACGGTTACAACCGCGCTTTTGCCGCTATTTTTGATTCTCACATCACAAATTTGATCGCCGCTTTTATGCTTTTTCAATTTGGTTCTGGACCTGTAAAAGGCTTCGCCGTCACACTTTCAATTGGTATTATTTCCAGCCTTTTTACTGCGCTCTACGTGACACGGACAATCTTTATGATTCTTATGCAGAATCAAATGATCAAAAACTTGCCGATGATGCGGCTGTTGACCAATACCAAAATCGACTTTATCAAACTTCGATATTTTTGTTTTGCGCTTTCACTTTTAATCACCATCGGTGGGATGAGTGCCTTTTTTGCAAAAAAAGAAGCTGCCTACGGCATTGACTTTGCCGGCGGGCAAATCCAAGAATATAAATTCGACAAACCTGTTTCTTCTGAAGAAATCCGTGAAGCTTTAAAGTCCGCCAATATCAAAGAAACGGTCATTCAACGTTTTGACAAAACACCGCAAAATGTCCTTATCCGAACTTCTGAGGAATATAACGGGGCTGTTGCAAAACTCAAGTTTTCTGAGGTCGGCTCAAATGGCGAGAAAATTTTAAATGAATTACTCCAAAATGGTATTTTAGAGGAGGCTTTTTCAACCGAAGTACGTTTAAAAACTAACTTAGACCAAAACAAAGATAAAATACGAGAAATTGCTGGGAGTGATTCTGCCAAAATTTTAGATATTTTACAACAAGCACAAAGTATTACTTTTGAGAAAATCTTTAAAGAAAAATTGCCCAGTAATCCCGCTCAGCTTTTACGTATCGAAAAAGTGGGCCCTGTCGTCGGGAAACATTTGCGACAGCAAGCATTCTTGGCCATTGTCTTTGCGATGGGTGGAATCCTGCTCTATATTGGGTATCGTTTTAAACATTTCGACTTTGCCCTCGCTGGCGTTATCGCGCTTATCCATGATGTTTTAGTCGCCTTGGGGTTAACTGTTTTCTTTGGACATCAGGTCGACCTTTTGGTTGTCACTGCGCTTATGACCATAGCCGGTTTTTCTATCAGCGATACAATTATCATCTATGACCGTGTCCGCGAAAATATCTCTAAAGTCAAAAAATACGATTTGGCTGAAATTATCAATTTAAGCGTCAACCAAACCTTAAGCCGTACGATACTGACCTCTCTAACGGTCATCATCGTCGTACTGTCTTTGTTCTTTCTGGGTGGCGAAGTGCTCCACGCCTTCTCTTTGTGTTTGCTGATTGGTTTCTTAACAGGGACCTATTCGAGCGTTTACGTGGCTGCACCCTTGGTCTTGCTCTGGGAAAAACGAAAAAAATAATGAGACTTCCTTTGCCTTCGGCTTCAGAATGATGAACCCTCGGCAAAGGTCGTCTTAATAATTGTCCGAGGGTTCATCAATGTTTCGTTCGCTCAAACTTTACGTTGAGCAAACCATTGACGTCGAAGAAATTCTTGCCGAACTGGTAACATTTCATTATCGCCGTACCAAAGAAGTCATCCAAGAGGGTGACTTTTCTTTGCGCGGGGAAGTCCTTGACATTTTCCCGACAAATTTTGACGGGCCAATCCGCATTGCGCTCGACGATAACATAATCCGGTCTATTTCCAGCTTTAATATTCAGTCCGGCAAAGCGATTTGGCAGCATAAAATCGCTATCATTTTACCTAACAAATCTGCGACCGATAAATCTCCTTTTAACTCAGACACTCCGCTAAGCACTTTCGTCGATATCCAAAAAGGTGATTATGTTGTCCACAATCATCACGGTATCGGCCGTTTTTTAGGCCTCACACACCTTGTAGTCAATAAAGAAAAGCGAGACCTTTTAGTCATCGAATATGCGGGCGGCGACAAACTGTTTATCCCGCAGCATGACATGACGCTGGTTCAAAAATACATCAGCTTTCAAAAAAAGCCTCCGCGGCTCTACAAGCTAGGCAGCAAAGAATGGCAAAAAGTTCGCGCCGGCATCGAGGAGCGTTTGCGGCGTTTTGCCGCCGAGCTTCTGCGCATACAAGCTTTGCGTGCGACCATCAAAGGCACAAAGTTCTCACCCGACACGCCTTGGCAGAAAGAGTTTGAATCCAAATTCCCATTTGACGAAACACCCGACCAAATTCGTGCAACGGCTGAAATCAAAGCAGACATGGAATGCGAACAACCCATGGACCGGCTCTTATGCGGAGACGTGGGGTTTGGAAAAACGGAGGTTGCGCTGCGGGCAATTTTTAAAGCCGTGATGGACAATAAACAAGTTGCTGTCCTAGTCCCGACGACGATTTTGGCTGAACAGCATTTTTATAATTTTACACGCCGCATGAAAGACTTTCCTGTCAAAATTGCGATGTTAAGCCGCTTTCGCACCCGAAGTGAACAAATCCAAACGATCAAAGAATTACGTGAAGGAACAATCGACGTAGTTATCGGTACGCACAGGCTTTTGTCGAAGGATATTTCCTTTAAAGATTTAGGCCTTATTGTTGTCGATGAAGAACAACATTTTGGCGTGCGCGCTAAAGAAAGACTTAAACATTTAAAGCTCCTTGTTGATGTTCTGTCGATGAGCGCTACACCCATTCCTCGCACGCTCTATATGGCTATCTCAGGCGTCAAGGATATGTCAGTTATTTCAACCCCACCGCGAAACAGAATCCCCGTCGTGACCCACATCATCGAATTTGACGAAGAACTGATCGCCGATGCTATCGAGCGGGAACTGCGAAGAGGGGGCCAAGTCTTTTTTTTGCATAATCGCGTGCAAGATATCGAACATATTGCTAAGATTATCAAACGTTTAGTGCCGCAGGCACAGCTTGCGGTTGGACATGGTCAGATGCCTTCGCGGCTTTTGGAAGAAATTATGCTAAAATTTTTGACCGGTGAAGTCAATGTCCTTGTCTGTACGACGATCATCGAGTCGGGCATTGATATTCCAAACGCCAACACGCTTATCGTCAACCGTGCCGATCGATTTGGTCTGTCTGAATTACATCAATTGCGCGGACGGGTAGGCCGCTTTACCAATCAAGCCTACGCCTATTTTATTGCACCGCCAAAAGAGACATTAACAAAGATCACAAAAACGCGTCTACAAGCTTTAGGAAAATACAGCGAGTTAGGCGCGGGTTTCCAAGTTGCATTTGAAGATTTACAAATACGCGGCGGCGGGAATTTGCTGGGGGAAGAACAAAGCGGATATATCGCATCGGTCGGTTTTGATTTATACTGCCGGCTTTTAAAAGAATCAGTTGAACATTTAAAGAAATCTAAGGAGCTTGTGCCTGATGATCAAAAAATCTAATCTATTTATTTTAATATTATTCTTAATTGCATTGATGTCTCCGTTTGCGTATGCCGCCATCGAAGACACCATCGTAGCTGTTGTCAATGATGAAGTCATTACCCTTAATGATCTTAAGGATTATGTCGAAACGCGTGCCACGCAAATGCGGCTTGAGGGGACAAATTCCACTGATATTCAAAAATTTATGAGCGATATGGCCCAAAACGGGTTGGAAAGACTCGTTGAGGACAAAATTTTGCTTAATGCTGCCAACAAAAATGAAACAGCTTTGAATCTCGA